>NZ_DBNGVP010000190.1:0-56113 GCF_057119385.1 Archangium sp.
CCTGCCACACCACCGGACAGGCGGATCCGCATCCGGCGGTTCGGTTGGTTGAGGTTATCTCTCCCGACGTCCGTTTTCGTTCGCCGCCCTCGGCGCTTCGCCGCTTCGCTGGTCCTTCGGGGCTTCAGGATCGAGTGTCGCCGAGGGGCGGCCCTGCCGAGAGAGCATCGAACATGGTCGGTCATATGATCTGACCGGAACACTCAACTGACTTCCGTAATGACAGCGCTCAGGAACCGGTGGGCTCGGTCTGCCCGCCCTCGCCCGCCGCGACGGGCTGGGCCTCGGCGCTCGGAGACTGAGACAGCAGCGCACGGGCGGCGATCTCCGTGAGCGTGTAGAGGATGAAGGCGTCCTGGTCGTCGATGGGGCGCTCGTCCTGCAGGGCGTGGATCTTCTTCCGCCGCTCGTTGAGGGCCGAGAAGATGTTGTCCTCGAAACGGCCGATGAGCCGGTACTGGCGGCAGGCGCCCACCAGCTCGCCCAGTGTCGCGCGGTCCACGTCCTTGTTGCCCACGCTCGTCACCGGTGGCTCATGGGCAGCCAGCAGCCCCCGCAGCAACCGCTCGCAGCAGCGCGCGCACGCCACCACCACCTTCTGCGCCTGCCGTTCCTCGAGTGCCAGACGCGCCAGGGCCAGTTCCTGCAACAACTCCAGATCATTCGTCTGCCAGGTGAAGAGCGACACGGGCAGGGCGAGCGTATCGGTCCCCAACGAGGTGAGGGTGAGCTGTGGGCCGTGCTGCTCGTCCACCACGTCCAGGTAGCCGAGCGCCACCAGCTTGCGCAGCCGCAGGTTGAGATCCCTCGTCCCGATTGCCATGTCGTTGATCATCACCGCGGCCACATCGCTGCCACTCTGGGCCACCAGCTGCAGCACCCGGTAGTCGAGCGTGTCGAGCGGCGTGCGGGTGGACGGCAACGGCCGGGCCTCGCCGAGCGCGCTCCGCGCCGAGAGCACCTTCTGGGGGTCGAACCCCGCCAACCAGCTCTGGTGGTGCAGTACCGCTGGCAGCAGGCCCACGCTCGCCACCGAGAGCAGCAGATCGGCCCAGAAGCTCGGCAGGGAGAAGCGCTCGGGCCAGACGACGAGCAGGAAGCCGTCGAGCGCCACCAGGACCTGGAAGAAGTTGCAGAAGACGGGGTAGAGCCGCAGCAGTGCGCGGTGCTGGTACACGGACACGTCGGTGATGCCCAACCGCACCAGCACCAGCACGGCCGGGTAGGCGCCCGCGAGTACGAACAGCCCGCCCAGCCTCACCAGCAGCCGCACCTGCACCAGCGCCGAGGCCCCCACCCAGCCCGGGAAGGTGAGCCGCGCCACCAGCGGTGTCGCCACGCCCAGCGCCACCACCGCCAGGATGATCGCGGCCCGCTTGTCACGCAGGGCCCCCAGCTCCAAATGCTTGCGTCCGGCGTTCGCCATGGCCGTACAGCATAGCCCGCATCAGAACGGCGCACGGCACTCCAGCTCGACACGTGCACCCGTGTGCGGATGAACGAAGGTCACGGCCTCGGCGTGGAGCAGCAGGCGCGTGTCATCAACACCGTACAGCCGGTCGCCGGTGATGGGTGCGCCAAGACCGAGCGGATGCGCGGCATGAACGCGGAGCTGGTGCGGGAGCCAGGTGTGGGGCCAGAGCGACACCCGGGTGCGAGTGCCACTCCGTTGCGTCACAAACCATCCGGTGGTGGCGCGCTTGCCGTGGCGTGGATCGACGAGGTGGCGGCGACGGTCCTCCCGGTCGGGCCGGATGGGCAGCTCGATGATGCCCTGGTCGCCAGAGACCTGACCGTCGAGCCATGCGACGAAGCGCCTGTCGGCCTCGCGCCGCGCGAACTGCCGCTGGAGCGCCGCGTGGGTCGCGGTGTCCCTGGCCACGAGCAACAACCCGGAGGCCTCGGGTTCGAGGGCATGCACCACGAGCCATCCGGATGCGTCCGGGTCTCGACGCCGGAGACGGACGAGTACCGAATCGCGTGACGGCTCGTGACGGCCGGGAATCGACAGGAGGCCCCGCGGCTTGTCCACGACCAGCAACCACGCGTCCTCGTACAGGATCCGAAGCTCCTCCACCGGACCCGGTGCCACACCGGAGAGTGGACCCAATTCGACATGCAACCCCTCGAGCATGTACGGCAGCACGCCGCCGCACTTGCTCCGGCACGCCGGGTAGTACGCGCCCGCGTGCCGGCCGCCCGTGAGCGGCGATGCCCCCCACCAGAACTCGGCGAGCGCCAGCGGCCGCAAGCCATGACGGTAGGCCTGAGCGAGCAGCTTCGGTGCGGCGCAGTCCCCCGCCCCTCCCGGCGGCGGCTCGGGCGCGAAGAGCGCTCCCACGGTCCGGCTCTCGCCGCGCGCATTCGGGATGACGTAGCTCTCGGAGATCCGCCGCCAGAGTTGCCTCGAGCGCTCGGCGCGCACGTGCTCGAGCCCGGCACGTTCCGTATCGAGCGCTCGGAGGGCCGACACCAGGGCCGCACGCTCCTGGCCGTGCTCCACCTCCAACCGCTGGCGTTCCGCGGCATCGGCCCGGCTCTCCTGCCCGAGCGCGTGAAGCGCCACCTGCCGCTCCTCCTCGCTGACATCCCCGCTGGCCAGACGCTGGCGTGCGTCGTGCCGCAGGCCCCGGTTCGCGTCGTGGCGCTCGCGCAGGCCCTCCCTGGCGGCATCGTGGCGCGCGGTCAGCTCGGCGAGGCTCGCACGGAGAGCGGTGGGTTGCGCACCCTCGAGCAGCTCGGCGTGGCGCTCACCGAGCACGCGCAACTCCGCCTCACCCGCGGGCAGGAACGCGTCGCGCGCGATGGGGTCGAAGAGTGGCGGCGCGAACCCATCGACCTGCCAGCGGCCATCGAGCATGCCCGAGAACCCGCGAAGGTAACCGATGCGGCCATCCGGAGCCGCGACGACCAGCACCCCGAACATCTTGCCCTGGCCAGGTGCATTGAGGGCACCGAGGCCGGGTCCTCCGTGGCGCAGGAACCCCATCAGCTCCTCGGCGGCCCGGCGAGCCAGGGGATGCGGAGGGCCCTCGGCGAACGGATCCGTGAGCCGCACCGGCACCTCGGCCGGAGCCGACTGCGGCTCGAAGTACATCACGACATCTCGCGAAGGCACCCCTGTCATTACCTCGCCCGCACGCGGTTGTATTCCTGGAGGGCCGGAGGGTACTCGTCCCAGAAATCGAGCGAGCCTTTGTTCCCTCATTTGAAAGGCCCCCCGTGTGGAACCCGGGTTCCACACAGGGCGGTAGAGCCACAAAATTGGGGCGGGCGCCCCCGCAGCACATCATCCGCCGGACGGGTACCCCGATTCCACCTCATCCCTGGTTGTTGCAACTGAGGCCAAGCGCGAGAACAGAAATAGCCGCTGTTACTTGCCTCGCAGGAATAGCAGCCCCCATGTTGCCAGTGTAATGAGAGGGACCCCCCAAAGAGTGGCATTGCCCCAGAAGATCGTGCTTGCAAGCCCCATATCGCGGTTGGCCGAATCTCCAAGCAGGGGCATGGGCAAGCCAGTCTTATCCCTCACGACTCGCTCCACCTCCGCGCGCACAATCTGTAGCTTTGTGAGCACTCTCTTCGCCGCCAGAATGCTGGGCCCCATTACGAACGTGATTGCCAACCCCAACAGCATGAGCACACCTCGCAGGTGTGCTGCTGAATCGGGTGCCGCCACATAAGCATAAGCCCCAAAGAGGAATGCCTGCGATGTCATGAACGCCCCGAACCGCTGACCGATCAAATTGATCTCATGGGCAATTTTCGTTTCGTTGAGTTCACCCACGAGGATGAGTTGCTCCAACGAGAGGGCTTCATGAAGTTTTGAAGGAGCCTTGGGACGCCCCTCATCGTTCAGTGGTTCGGAAGAGACAGGCTGTAGTGAGGGACGCCCCTCATCGTTCAGTGGTTCGGAAGACACAGGCTGTAGTGAGGGACGCCCCTCATCGTTCAGTGGTTCGGAAGACACAGGCTGGAGTGGGGGTGAGCCCTGGGACATGGCGCCTCCGTGACAAACAGCGGAACCAAGGCTCATTTAACTTCCAGTGCGAGTCCATGCTCAACTTCCAGTCAAAGGAGCATCGCCCTTTCGATAAGCCTCAAGTGGCTGTGGTCCCGATGTGTGGAACGCGCCCCTGTGTAGGATGAACTGGTGCGAATCGTCGCTCCGGGCGCGCGCCGAGGAGGATAGAGCCTGCTCCGGTTTTGAGGCTCTCCCGTACTTCCTGTGGTTCCGGGGCGGCGAGTGGGCGAGCCTCGTTCGAAAGACCATCCGTGTGGAACCCGGGCTCCACACTGGGCGGTAGAGCCACAAAACCGGGGCAGGCTCACTGCTGGATTGATTGGGGCTGCCGTGGGGGGAGCATGGCAGTCGTGTAACACTTGCCCTGGTGCTCGTAGAGTTCCTCCGGGCACGGCGCCTTCAGTTCGTGAGGCACCCAGCAAGCGCCCATAATCTCCACCTCGATACGAGGAGTGCAGGGAGGCCGCTTCTGCCCTTTATAGGGTTTGCGCGGGAAGGGTGGGAGATGGCCGACGGCCCTCCGTCCACGCTGTCCATGAGCGAATGGCCCGTGAGGGGTATCTCGATGTCCGTCGGAACCTCCTGGCTCATGGGCGCTGGCGCGACTCCCGCCAGGGGAGCCGGACCTCCTGGCGCTTGGGACAAAGGCGCCTGACGGAACAGAGCGAAAACCAGGGCGAGCATGGCGACAACGCCAGCCAGTGCCAGCCCAAGACGCCATCGGAGGCGAGGTTCATCGTAGACGGGGAAGGCGCGGGCCATGCGCTTTACGCCCTCGTGCACATCCTCGAACCCGCACATCAACTCCTCCACGGAGTGCCTGTCGGGAGCAGCGGACCCTGGAGCAGGCTCCATCTCCAGCGCGAGGTAGCTGGGAGAGGCCGAGGAGATGCACCGCACCCGCCAGTCCGTCAGCGGCGCCGAGCCGTCCTCGGCGGGCCTGAGCACCAGGGCCGACGCCCCACTCGTCTCGTGCGTGGCCCGGTAGAGTTCGCCCCGGCTGTGCTCGTCCTGCGGCACCTGCTCGTGGAGCTGGTACGGCCCCACCTGCTCCACGCCCTCGCTGCACACCTCGGACTTCTTCTCCTCGTCCACGCGTGCTCCTTCCTAGCCTCACACCCCTGCGCGAGACCCATGACGCTTGTTTGCACCGGGCCCAACGCCCGCTCCAGGACGTGCATGGTGACTCCGAAAAGCCCTACTCCTCAGTACTTCAAAGATTGCGTTTCCGTCCATGACCCATCGAGTAGGCTCATCTCGCGAGGATTTCGTCATTTGGATGACCGGTGCATCCCGCCAAGCTTCTCCTGGCGTACCCCGAGGGGTATGGAGCGTTCCCACCCTCATGCGCCCCCTGCACATCACCACGCCCCTGCTCCCGCACGACGCACTCTCGGCCGCGCTCGGCAAGGACGTGCTCCTCAAGGTGGAGAGCCTCCAGCCCTCCGGCTCCTTCAAGCTGCGCGGCATCGAAAGGATGTGCCAGCGCGCGGTGGAAGCCGGTGCACGGCAGCTCATCTGCCCCTCCGGTGGCAATGCCGGCTTCGCCGCGGCGGTGGCCGGGCGGGCCCTGGGCGTGCCCACCACCATCCTGGTCCCCCATTCGACACCGGAGTCGGTGCGGCGGCAGATCGCCGCACTCGGCGCGACGGTGGTGGTGCACGGCACCGTCTGGGACGAGGCCAACGAGGAGGCCCTGCGCCGCTGCGGCTCCGGCGAAGCGGCGTACGTGCCGCCGTTCGACCACCCGGACATCTGGGACGGCAACGCCACGCTCATCGACGAGGCGGTGGCCCAGGCCGAGCAGGGCTTCTACGCGGTCGTCTGCGCGGTGGGAGGCGGCGGGCTCCTGTGCGGAGTACTGGAGGGGCTGTACCGCAACAAGCTGGAGCACGTGCCGGTCATCGCCGTGGAGACCGAGGGCGCCGCGTCGCTGCACGCCGCGGTGAAGGCCGGCAAGCTCGTCACCCTGCCGGCCATCACCACCATCGCCACCACGCTCGGGGCCAAGCGCGTGGCGCAGGCGGCCTTCGAGTGGACGCGCCGCCACCCGGTCCACAGCGTGACGGTGAGCGATACGCAGGCGCTCGATGCGTGCCTGCAGTTCGCCGATGACCTGCGCATCCTCGTCGAGCCGGCGTGCGGCGCCGCGCTCGCGGTGGCGTACCAGGGGCTCGAGGTGCTGGCGCCCTACCGCCGGCCCCTCCTCGTGGTGTGCGGCGGAATCGCCGTGGACCTGGAGAAGCTCGGGGTGTGGCGGCAGGAGCAGGCCTCCCGCCGCGCACTCGCCAGGGACGTGCCCTCGGGCCCCTGAGTGGAGGCGCTCACCGCGCTTCGATCAACATCGGCAGGCCGTTGGCCGAGCCGAGGGTGCCGAACATGTCGAACTTCGGCACGTGGCCGGGCTTCATCCGCAGCTTGAAGCGGCGTGCGAGCATCGCCGTCATCACGTGCGTCTCCAGCAGGGAGAAGTTGTTGCCCAGGCAGATGCGCGGCCCGATGGCGAACGGGTGGTAGGCGTGCGCATGACGTGCCGCCTCGTGCTCGGGCAACCAGCGGTCGGGATCGAAGCGCTCCGGCTCGTCCCAGAACTCGGGGTGCCGGTGGGTGGCGTAGGAGAAGACGATCGTCCTCGTGCCGGCCGGGATGCGGATCCCATCGAGCTCGTCATCAGCGACGGCGTCACGGGCGTACATCGGCGCAGCCGGATAGAGCCGGAGGACCTCCTTCACGACCTGGAGGGTGTACGGAAGCTTCCTCAAGTCGTTGAGTGTCGGAGGAGCCTCGCCCAGCACCGAGTCCAGCTCGGCATGCAGCCGCCGCTCCACCTCGGGGTTCTGGGACAGCGCGTACCACAAGAACGAGAGCGTCCGTGCCGTGGTCTCATGCCCGGCGGCGAACAGGGTCAGGCCGTTGTCGACGAGGAGCTGCTCCGCCATGAACGTTCCCGACTCCTCGTCCCGGGTCGTCATCATCTTCGTCAGCAGGTCGTCCGGCCACTGCTCGGTGGGGATGGCCCGGCGCCGCGCGATGAGCTCCTGGATGTAGGCCGTCACGAGCTTCTTGGCCCGATTGAACCGCAGGTTCCCGGGGGTGGGTACCCACATGGGCACCTGGATGGGGCGCATCTGCGAGTTCGAGATGTGGGAGACCAGCGTCTCGATCGAGTTCTTGACGCGCAGCAGGGTCTCGCCCGAGTCGGTGCTGAAGACCGAGTGGAGGATGACGGCGGCGGTGACCTGCATCATCTCGTCGAGCATCTCGACAGGGCGGCCAGAGCCCTGGTGGTGGGACTGCCAGTGCTCGATGAGCTTCTGCGTGTCGGAGAGGAAGATGGGGAAGAACTTCTCCACGCCGCGAGGAGTGAAGAACGGCGCCATGAGCCTGCGCTGCCGGCGCCAGTCCTCCCCGGTGGCGGTGACGATGCCATGGCCGAGCAGCAGCTCGCGGAGGGAGTCGTAGCTCTCCCCCTTGTCGTAGCGCTCGCGGCCCGTGACGTTGACGTGGCGCACGTGGTCCGGGTGGGTCACCATCAGGAGCGACTTCGAGCCCATCCGGATGCGGATCAGATCCCCGTGCTTGCGCCAGGTGCTCATCAGCCAGCCGAGGAACCCCTCTCGCCGGGTCGCCGTGAGCAGCTCGAGGGTGGAGGGGGCGTACTCGGTGAGGGTCCGGGGCCTATCGAGGGAAGGTGCCGTATTCATGGTCGTGGAGTCCTGGGTCAGGCCGGCGTCAGCGGGGGAATCCGGAGCTGCTGGCGCACGGCCTCGACCGTCGCCTCCCAGGAGCGCTCGTAGCGCATGCGGACGAGCCGCTCGGTCCGCTGGCCCCGCCGGTATGCCGCGCGCAGCTTCCGCGCGTACTTCCAGATGGGAGGGAGGCCATGCGGCCGGAGCAGCGCGGCGAACAGGAGGATGAGGACGCTCGTGCGGAGTCCCATGTTGCCGGCCACGAAGGCCTGGAGCTCCATCTCGCCGAGCGGGTCCGTCCCGTAGCCGGTCACCACGTGGTGGAGGTCGTGCGTCTCCCGGTACCACTTGACGAGGTAGTCCACGTCGTTGCGGACCTCGTAGGGGCTCTCGAACGGGCTGATGCCGTTGTCCTTGAAGTAGCGGGCGAACGCGTTCCCGAGCGTCCCTTCCGGGAGCCGGCCGAGCGCCGCGAGGTCGATGTTGCTGCCCTGGAGGCTGGGGCGCGCGGTGAGCAGCTCCCGGCCGTCCTCGCTCTTCGCCAGCTCCGTGCAGAGCCGCTGGAAGACGTCGCCGTCGAGGCTCGCGTTGAACAACGGCGCGGCGATGCCGTCATCGGGCTTCTTCTCGAGGACCTTCAGGGCGCGGACCGCCACACGCAGACGTGTGAACAGGGATGCGCCTTCGGGCAGGAAGAGGCCGTCTTCGATGCGTGCGGTGGGTGAGCTGAAGCTCATCTCGGTTCTCCGTGGGGGGTGGGCAGCTGGAGTGTGGCAGTTCATGCCACGGAACTGGCAGAAACCGCCACCTGCGCCCGGGTGTGACAGTTCCTGCCATGGCTTGTTAGGCTCCGCGCCATGCCCCAGCGAGTGCGCCTCCCCTCCCAGGAACGGCCGGCCACGGGTGCGGACCGCGAGGCTCCGCACCTCACCCTTGCCCCACGCGAGGGGCGAGACCAGGCGATGCTCGAGGCCTCGCATGCCGTCATCAGCCTGTTCCTGCGGGAGCGCACGAGCGACTTCTCCGTCAAGGAGCTCGCGGCCCACGCGGGCCTCTCGGAGCGGACCTTCTACCGGTACTTCCCCCGGAAGGAGGACGCCATCCGCCCGGCCGTCGACGCGTCGCTCGCGCGCATCGTCTCCGAGCTGCGCGCCGCCCCCCGTGGCAAGAGCCTGCGCGAGGCGCTGGTGGAGGCGCTCCGCCGGAGCCTCGCGCAGGAGAGCGCCATGAACTGGGAGAACCTCCTCTCCGTGCTGAACGAGACGGAGAGCCTGCGCGCGGTGTGGCTGCAGATCCTCACGGACGCGGAGGTCGCGCTCGCGCACGCCGCCGCCGAGTGGCTGGGGCTCTCCCCGGACTCGCAGCGGGCGCGCCTGGCCGGTGCCGTCCTGGCCACCGCGGGACGCCTCGCGCTGGAGCAGCCATTCACCGCGGGGAGGAAACGCGACGCGAGCAAGGTGCTCGCCGAGTGCCTCGAGTTGCTCGGCCCGGCCCTGTTCGAGGAGCCCGCGGGTGAGCGCGGGCCCGTGAGACGCTCACCGCCCCGGCGCTCCCGGAAGGGACGCGGGTAGGCGCGCAACAGCACCACACGCGGGATGAGAAGTCCTCCTACTCACCACGGAAATGGTGCCTTCGGATGCGCTGACACTCGGGGCACACGCATGCTTCTCCGTGGAGTAGGAACACCACCAATGGGTTCGTCGCCTTGGTTCCGCGGCCTCGTTTTCCTTCTTCAAGCCTGCCTCCTGCTTTCCTGCGGAAGCAGTATCCGTTCCGTTCATCCGCCCGCGCCCGAGGAACTCCCCAAAATGGCTCTGGTCATCCAGGAAGGAGCCGATGACCAGGTCGTGCATTCCTGGCGGCCGGCAGCGGAGTTCCAGAAGGAGTTACAGAGCCTGCCGTCCTCCATCATCAGCAGCACTACCTCGGGGGACATTGTCCTCGTCGGTGGCCGTCGTCGCGACTGTGATCAGGAGCAGATTGACTGTCACCGCAACTGCATGCGGCGCAAGCTGCCTGCGCCTCTCAACTACATTCCGCGAGGCCACCCCAGGCATGACAAAATCTGCCGTGAGAATTGCTTGAGCGCCTACAATGACTGCCTGGCTGCCGAGAAGGCCAGAGCCTTGAGGTTCTCCGCCGTAGACCATGCAACCGAGTGGCTGAAGGAGCATCGGACGCAACTCCTCCTAGGCACCGTGGTCGTCATCGCAGGTGTGAGCTTTGTCGTTGTCTTCTCAGGAGGGGGGCTGTTCGCTCTCGCTCCTCTCGTCCTGATGGCTTCGGCGGACAGTGCGGACGCACCGCTGTGTAGCGGAGGTGCGCAATGAATCGCGATGAAATGGACAGGATGGTGGGAGCCCTCCGGAGGGCGCAGGAGCTTCTCAACGGCTCGCCCGGAGCCTCCGATGCCCTGCGGCCTGCCCTGAATGTCTCGTACTTCATCATGGAGTCAGGACACGCACACAACTTCGAGGACTACCTCGCGACCTTTCGCGGTGCGCCTGTTCCAGTTGTCGGTGCGTTCTCCAGCCGGGAAGAGTTGGACACCTGGTTGAGAGCGCACCCGGTGCCTCCTCCGAGAGGTGCGGTCGAGCTCGGGGGAGAGCGCTACACCCTCGGCTACTCCCGGAAGAGCGGGCAGCATTTGCTGTTGCGGCTCCCATCGGCCGCGGACGTGAGAAGACCGGGGAGTGTCCAGGAACAGGAGCGGCTCTGGCTCGCGCTCGATCAAGCCCAAGCAGTACTCCATTCCTCACCGGAGGACCTGAAAGGACTGCAGTGCGCCGCACTGGCGCTTCACTTCGTACAGGAGTCAGGCTGTGCGCAGGAGTTCGAGCACTTCGTGGCGCATTTCGACGAACCCAGTCCCCCGCTCTGCTCCTTCACCACATGGGAAGAAGCAGACGCGTGGTTGAAGGAGCACCCAAGTCCTCCGCATGGCGCCACCGTGCGGGTAGGGGAGGACGAGTTCTCTGTCGGGTACTGGCCCCAAAGTGACCACCGGGTTCTATTGCGCGCTCCCACATACGAACCACTCGATGACGTGGAAGAGGAGGACGAAGACCCCGCTTCATGAGCGAGGTCCCCTGCCTCGTCCCGCGTCCTAGGAGAGCTTGACCGGCAGCTGCCTCGGCCCGCGCATGAGGATGCCCGTGCGCCACTTCAGCGACTCGGCCGGCCTGGCCAGGCGCAGGTTCGGGAACCGGTTCACCAGCGTCTGGATGGCGATCTGCCCCTCCAGCCGCGCGAGCGGCGCCCCCAGGCAATAGTGGATGCCCATGCCGAAGGACACGTGCTTGTTCGGCTCCCGGCCCAGGTCCAGCGTGTTGGGGTCCTTGAAGTAGCGCTCGTCCCGGTTCGCCGAGGCCAGCACCGCGAAGACCAGGTCCCCACGCGGAATCGCCACCCCGCTCACGGTGATGTCCTCTCGCGCGACGCGCTCCGTGGAGACCTCCACCGGGCTCGCGTAGCGCAGCAGCTCCTCGACCGCCGGCTCGATGAGGGCCGGGTCCTTCCTCAGCCGCTCCAACTGCTCCGGGTGCTGGAGCAGGGCGAGCGTGCCGCCGGAGATCAGGTTCACCGTGGTCTCGTGTCCGGCCACGAGCAGCAGGAACGCCATGCTGACCAGCTCGTCCGGGGTCAGCTTGTCGCCCGCCTCCTCCGCCTGGATGAGCGCCGAGAGCAGATCGTCCCCCAGGGACGTGCGCCGCTGCGCGATGAGCTTGCGCAGGTAGCGCGTGAACATCACCACGCTCGGGACGGAGAGCAGCACGTCCGACATGTCCGTGTTCGAGACGAGCCGGTTGGACCAGCGCTGGAACTTCCGGTAGTCGCCCGGAGGCACGCCCAGCATCTCGGCGATGATGGTCACGGGCAGCAGGAACGCGAACTCCTCCACGAGGTCCATGGAGCCCTTGCGCGCGGCCGCGTCCAGCAGGCTGTCCGACAGCGTCTGGACACGTGAGCGCAACCGCTCGATGTACTTCGGCGTGAAGGCCTTGTGCACGAGCGCGCGCAGCCGGGTGTGGTCCGGCGGATCCCGGCTCAGCATGTTCTGCACGAGCGGCGTGAAGAACTTGAAGAACCAGGGCAGCTTCGCCCGCTGCGCCTCGGTCATGCTGCCGATGCGATCCTTGCTGATGCCACCGTGTTTCAACACCTGGTTGACGTCTTCGTAGCGCGTCACCAGCCAGCCCGCCTCGGCGCCGGGGACCTTGATGCGGAAGACGGGTGCCTCCTCGCGCAAGCGCGCGTAGAGGGGGTATGGGTTGGCCTTGAAGCGCTGAGACTTGAAATCGGGCTGCGTCAGGGTCTGCATGACGATCCTCCCAGGGGAGGATCTAACACGGCCCGGACAGCGGCGCGGCGGCGCATCCGGACTCCGTCCCCGCGAAAGCGCCTCCGTACAGCTGGCGCCGCACGCGCTCGGCCTCGGTCCGCAGTCCCGCCTCGTCGAGGTGCCACGCCGCCCAGGCCCTCGCCGAGTCCATGCGGGTCACCAGGGTGTAGGGCACCGGCGGCGGCCGGAAGTGGAAGATGACACTCATCGTCAGCACCACCGTGGGCGAGGTGACGACGTACGCGAGCCCCAGCAGCGTCTGGCGCATCAACGCCGCGTTCTTCTCGAGCCACAACGCGTGCCGCTGCCGCTGCTCGCTCGACAGCAGCCACAGGGCGCTCAAGTCGAAGATGCAGACGTGGGGCCCTCCCCGCTGCAAATATCGAGTGGAGCTGTCGAGGAAGGCCTCGAACTCCTGGCGCGAGGGCTCGCCCGTGAGACGCACGCCCAACAGGGGCCAGAGGGAGTCGTCGAAGGTGAAGGGGGCCGCGCGATTCATTATGGGTTTCCGGGACTACTGGCTCAGCTTGGCCTGCAACGAAGCCTGGGACGCGTAGTCCGGCGCCGAGGCGGCCAGCTTCGTCCAGAGCGCCTTCGCGCCCTTCATGTCGCCCTTGGCCTTCAGGGTCTCGCCCAGCTGGTCCACCGCCGCCGGATCCGAGCCCACCGCCACGCCCCACACCCGGTCCGCCGTGGGCTTGCCCAGCCCCACCAGCGTCCACGCCAGGCCCGCCTTCACCCGCCCATCCGGCCGCAGCGGCATCACCTGCCGGTACGCCGCCAGCGCCTCGTCGTAGCGACCCTTCGCCAGCAGGTCCTCGCCCTGCTCCACCGTCTGCGTCAGCTGGGCCTCGAGCTCCGGCGTGCGCTCCACGTTCTGCATCGCCTGCACCGTCTCTTGCGAGATGTTCGGCGCCGCCGTGTTGTCACCGCCACCCGCCATCGGTCCGGCCGCGCCGCCGCCTCGCAGGCCACCGCCCGCCATCGGGCCCTGCGCCATCATCGGCCCGCCACGCGACAGGTCCAGCTTCGAGGCCCGGATGCGCCGGTCCTCGGCGCGCGAGACCTGCCACTTCGCCATGCCGCCGGCCTTCACCGCCTCGTCCGTCATGCGGCCCAGCTTGCGCGCCAGCGCCGCCCGCGGCGAGTCCGGGTGCGCCGCCAGGAAGGCCTCGAAGCCCTCGTGCGCGGACTGCAGGGACTTCAGGTCCTCGCCCTTCGTCTCGTACAGCAGCGCCGAGCGCCCGAAGAGCGCGTCCGCCGACGTGGGCTCCACCTCCAGCACCCGCTCGTACGTCTTCAGCGCTCCCGCCACGTCGCCGGAGAGGAAGTGCGCGTTGGCGCGCATCGACTCCACCTCCAGCACCGGCTCCAGCGCCGCGCGCGCGCAGGCCGCCGCGCCCGCCGTGTCCCCCTTCTTCGCGCGCTCGGCCGCCACCGACGCCATCTCCTCCACCGGCGTCGCCGGAGAGAAGCCGCACTTCGCCTCCGTGGGGTTCTGCACCGCCGCCTTGCCCAGCTTCTCGCGCTGCGCCAGGAAGAGCTCGCGCGCCGCCTTCCCCTTCTCCTCGGCCTGCAGGAAGTAGGGGATGGCGTCCGCCGCCCGGCCATTCGTGTAGTAGAGCTTGCCCAGCGACGAGGCGATCTCGAACGTCTTCTCCCGCTCGCGCAGGCCCTGCATGCCGTCCAGCTGCTGGAGCAGCTCCGCCGCCGTGGGCGGGGCCCGGCCCGTCATCGGCGGGTGGCCCTCCGGCATGGCACCCGGGTCCGCGGCGCCCGAGGGGCTCGAGCCGAAGGTGGGATGGCCCTCGGGCAGGCCCTGGGAGGCGGCGGCCGGACGCTGGGCCTCCGAGCCGAGGGGCGGGTGTCCGGCGGGCAGGTTGGGGGGCTCGGCCGCGAGCAGGGCCGCGGCGGTCAAGGCGAGGGAGAGGGTCATCACTCGGTTACCGGGAGAAGGGTTTCGGGCCACTGGGTGGCCTCGCACCGGCGCACGTCCTGGGGAGCCAGCTGGGAGAGCAGCTCCGCCACCGTCATGCCGAGCACCGGGTGCTCCGCTTC
This sequence comes from Archangium sp., assembly GCF_057119385.1. Classification (NCBI taxonomy): domain Bacteria; kingdom Pseudomonadati; phylum Myxococcota; class Myxococcia; order Myxococcales; family Archangiaceae; genus Archangium; species Archangium sp. Next base: position 14,114 of record NZ_DBNGVP010000190.1, read on the forward strand.
GGGAGCGAGCTCGAAGAGCGGCTCCAGGGCGAAGCGGCGTTTGTGAAGTTCCAGGTGCGGCACCTGGAGGTTGGGGTCCGCCACCACCTCACCCTCCCACAGGAGGATGTCCAGGTCGATGGGCCGGGGCCCCCAGCGCGGTCCGCCGGGTTGGCGGCCCAGGTCGCGCTCGATCTGCTTGAGGATGCACAGCAACCGCTGCGGTGGCAGGCCGCACTCCAGGGCCACCACGGCGTTGAGGTAGTGCGGCTGGGGCGGGCCCACGGGCGCACTCTCGAAGAGAGACGAGCAGTGGAGGACCGCCACGGCATCGATCCGGGACATCGCCTCCAGGGCGGAGACGAGTTGGGCTTCGCGGTCTCCCTCGTTGGAGCCCAGCCCTACATAGACGGTGGCGCTCAAGGCCCCATCTCAACAGGGTTGGCCAGGGTCCCGATTCCCTCCAGCTCCACTTCCACCACGTCCCCGGCCACCAGCCGGCCCACGCCCGAGGGCGTCCCCGTGCTCACCAGGTCGCCCGGCAGGAGGGTCATGATGTGGGAGATGAAGGACACCAGCCTGGCGGGGCTGAAGACCATGTCGGACGTGCGGCTGTCCTGTCGCACCTGTCCATTCACCCGGCAGAGAATCTGGAGGTCCGCCGGGGACAGGCCGGCGACGCTCCAGGGCCCCACGCACGCGAAGGTGTCGTAGCTCTTGGCGCGGGTGTGCTGGATTTCGCGGCGCTGGATGTCGCGGGCCGTCACGTCGTTGATGCAGGTGAGGCCCCAGATGGCGCGCGCGGCGGTGGCCTCGTCGGCGTTCTTCAGCCGCTCGCCGATGACGAGCCCCAGCTCCGCCTCGTGGTGCACCTCCTGGCTCGCCTTGGGAATCTGGATGGGCGAGCGGTGCGCGTTGAGCGCGGTGGAGGGCTTGATGAAGAGGAGCGGCTCGGCCGGGACGGGCTTGCCCATCTCCTCGGCGTGCTTGCGGTAGTTCTGCCCGATGCACACCACCTTGGAGGCCTCGGAGGGCACCAGGAGTTGCACGGCGCTGAGGGCCACGCGCCGGCCGGTGTCCGCTCCGCCGGCCCACGGCGCGCCGGAGAGCACCACCACCTGGTCACCCTCGATGCGGCCGTGGTGCGCACCGCCCTCGTGTTGGAAACGGCAATAACGCGTCGTCATGACGTCCTCTGGAAGCCGAGCACGTCGGCCATGTCGTAGAGCCCCGGCGAGCGCCCCGTCACCCACCGCGCCGCCCGCAGCGCCCCGAGGCCGAACTGGTCCCGGTTCGTGGCCCGGTGGGTGAGCTCGATGCGCTCGCCCTCGCCAAAGTAATACACGGTGTGCTCCCCCACGACGTCTCCGCCGCGCAGCGTCTGCACGCCGATCTCCTGCTTCGGACGCGCGCCGATCTGCCCATGCCGGGCGAAGGTCAGGTCCTCCTGGCTCCGGCCCAGCGCCGAGGCGAGCACCTCGGCCAGCTTGAGCGCCGTGCCCGAGGGCGCGTCCTTCTTCATGCGGTGGTGCGCCTCGAGCACCTCCACGTCGTAGCCCTCGCCCAGCACGCGGGCCAACTCGGCGGCCATGCGGATGACCACGTTCACGCCCACCGAGGTGTTGGGCGCCAGCACCACGGGGATGGACTTCGCGCTCGCGGCGACCTCGGCACGGGACTCGGAGGTGAAGCCCGTGGAGCCGATGACCATGGCCACCCCACGCTCGGCGCACTGGCGCGCGTGGGCCACGCTCGCCTCCGCGCTGGTGAAGTCGATGACCACCTGGGCCTTCGCCGTGTCGAGCACCCGGCCGAGAGCATCGCCTCCGGGCACACCGAGTGAGTCGAGGCGCGCGGTCTGGCGCGTCGTGGCTCCGGCGAGCTCCAGGTCCTTGGACTCACGGACGAGCCGCAGCAGGGTGCCGCCCATGCGGCCAGTGACTCCAGTGATGACGGTGCGGATCATGGTGTCCTCGATACCCTCACCCCGTCCCTCTCCCGGAGGGAGAGGGGATGTGTTGGCCCTCTGTCCACAGTGCGTGGTTCACAGTGCGTGGTTCACAGTGCGCGGTCCACAGTGCGTTGCTCCCTCGCGCCATTCCCCTCTCCCCTCGGGAGAGGGACGGGGTGAGGGTGCCACGCATCCCAGGTTCAGCCCTGGACGAGGCCCAGCTTGCGCAGCTCGGCCTCCAGCTTCTTCGCGTTGGGCTCGGACATGGGGACCAGCGGCAGGCGCAGCTCCGGTCCGAACAGTCCCAGCTTGTGCAGGGCCCACTTCACGGGAATCGGATTGGACTCGATGAACAGCAGCCGGTGCAGCTCGTTCATCCGCACCTGGATGTCCCGCGCCTTCGCCAGCTCACCGGCGCGGGCGGCGGCCACCAGGTCCGCCATCATCCGCGGGGCCACGTTGGAGGACACCGAGATGACGCCTTTGCCGCCGCAGGCGATGAAGGGCAGCACCGTGAAGTCATCCCCGGACAGGAGCGTCAACCGCTCGCCGCACTTCTCCACCAGGTCCACCGCGCGGGCCATGTTGCCCGTGGCCTCCTTGATGGCCACGACCTCGGGGAAGTCGCACAGGCGCAGCGCCGTCTCGGGCAGCAGGTCCACGCCCGTCCGGCCCGGCACGTTGTAGGCGATGATGGGGAAGCCCGGGTGCGCCTTCGCCACCGCGCGGAAGTGCTCCACCAGGCCCGCCTGCATGGGCTTGTTGTAGTAGGGCGTGACGATGAGCGTGCCATCCGCGCCGGCCTCGCGGGCGCGCTTCACGTTCTCCACCGTCTCCGCGGTGCTGTTGGAGCCCGCGCCGGCCACCACCGGCACCCGGCCCGCGGCCTCCTCCACCGCCACGCGGATGGCGCGGAAGCGCTCCTCGGCGGACATCGTCACCGCCTCGCCCGTGGTGCCCATGGGGATGAGCACGTTCGTCCCTCCGGCGATCTGCTGCCGGACGAGCGCACGGAAGGAAGCCTCATCGAACGCTCCCTCCCGGAACGGGGTGGCGAGCGCGGTCATCGAGCCTTCGAAGGTCCTCATGCTGCGGCTTATATGTTCAGGGCCGCTCGCCGCGCCAGAGGTCCTCGACGCTCTCCCGTTCCCGGACCACCCGCCAGGCATCCCCGTCCACCAGCACCTCGGCCGGCCGGGGCCGCGAGTTGTAGGTGGACGCCATGCTCATGCCGTAGGCCCCGGCCGTCATCAGCGCGTACAGCTCGCCCTGGTTGGGCAGCACCACCTTGCGTTGACGGGCCAACACGTCGGTGGACTCGCACACCGGCCCAACCACGTCCACCTCCACCTCCTTGCCGCGCCGCTGCACCAGCGGCTGCAGCCCGTGGTGGGCGTCGTAGAGGGCGGGGCGCATCAAGTCGTTCATGCCCGCGTCCACCACCACGAACTGACGGGCCGGCGTCTTCTTGCGGAAGAGCACCCGGGTGACGAGCACGCCGGCGTTGCCCACCAGCAGGCGGCCCGGCTCGAAGATGAGGGTGGCGCCCGTATTGCCCGCAGCGGCGATCGCGGTGCGCGCGTACTCGGCGGGCGTGGGGGGCGTCTCCTCGGTGTAGGTGATGCCCAGGCCACCCCCAATATCCAGGTACTGCAGCGCGTGCCCCTGGGCCTTCAGCTCCTGGTAGAGCCCGGCCATCTTCGTGAGCGCGGCCTTGAAGGGCGCGGTGCGCGTAATCTGCGAGCCGATGTGGCAGTCCACCCCCACCGCCTGAAGGCCCTTCATCTTCTTGGCCCTGGCGTAGAGCGCCACCGTGTCCTCGAAGGGGACGCCGAACTTGGACGTCTTCAGGCCGGTGGAGATGTGACGGTGGGTGCGTGCGTCCACGTTGGGATTCACGCGCAGGGCGAAGGGCGCGCGCTTGCCCTGGGCGCGGCCCACGGCGTCGAGCAACTCCAGCTCCTCGGCGCTCTCCACGTTGAAGAAGAGGATGCCGGCGGAGAGGGCCTGGGCCATCTCGTCCGCCGTCTTGCCCACGCCGGCGAACACCGTCTTGCCCGGCTGGCCGCCCGCGGCCTTCACGCGGGCCAGCTCACCGCCGGAGACGATGTCGAAACCACTGCCCTCCTCGGCCAGCAGCCGCAGCACCGCGAGCGTGGAGTTGGCCTTCATCGCGTAGCACACCAGGTGCGGGTGCGAGCCGAAGGCCTCCGTCACCACCCGGAAGTGCCGGCGCAGCGTGGCGGTGGAGTAGACGTACACGGGGGTGCCCACGGCGTCGGCGATGGCCGGCAAGGGCACGTCCTCGGCGTGCAGGACACGCTTGCGGTAGCTGAAGTGATTCACGGCGTCCCAGCGTCAGGGGAGAGAGTCGCGGCGGGAGGCGGCGGCTGCGCCTCCGGAGCGCGGGCGGGCGGGCGAGGCGGCCCCTTGATACCGCAGGCCGCCCCGGCCAGCACCACGAACAACAGGATGAAACGGCGCGGCCCGGGCATTCCGCGCGCCTAGAAGCGGATGCCCAGCGTGCCGCGAATGGCGTGGGCCGTGGCCAGCTCCACCCGCGTGGCCGCGGTCGACTCGTTCAGGCCGCCGAGCGGGAACAGCACGGACCAGTCCACGCGCGCCACGAAGCCGTCCTCCGTCTCGTAGCGGGCGCCCAGGTTCGTCTCGATGCCCAGCATCCGCTCCGTGCTGGAGGGCGTGGACTCGGCGTAGATGGCCTGCGAGTAGATGGCGCTGCCGAAGAGATCGAACCCCTGCGTCAGCGTGTAGCGGATGGTGGGCTTCACGTAGACGGCGTCGGTGACACTGCCCACCAGCTCGCGCCACAGGATGCTGTCCACGCGGTAGGCGCGGTTGAAGCGGAAGTTGCGGATGGCGCTGTCGCGGCAGCCGCCGGTGCCGCAGGCGAACTGCGGACCCTCCACGTTGCCCGGCTCGGTGGCCCCGTTGGTCCCCGTGCCCAGCGGCTCGCCCGGGTAGGCGCCGAAGCCCGGCGCCCGGTCACCCGAGGCGAAGCCCACCTCCAGCTGGAGGTTGAGCTGCCCGTTGAGCAGCCGGTACTCGCCCACCGCCGCGCCGCCGAAGGACAGCACGTCCAGCGTCTGGTTGAAGCCCGCCGTGCCCACCTGCCCCGCCGTCTGCGCCAGGCCGGTGATCTGCCCCAGGTACGCCGCCAGCTCGAACTCCAAGCGGAAGTTGCGCTCCTCGTAGCGCAGCCACACGTCCGGGATGTAGAGGTTGGCGCCCCGCGGCACGAACCCGCCCTCGGGATCCAGCTCCCCCTCACTGGTGCGCGCCACGCTGTAGCGCTGGGTGCGCCAGCTGAAGTGCAGGCCGTAGTTGAGGATGCCCTGGTTGTTGTCCAGCTTGGCCTTCACCTGCTGCGGGGTGTCCCGGCGCGCCACGGCCAGCACCCAGCTGTGGCTGTCGTCCGCGTTGGAGATGTCCACCGGCTGGCCCTGCTCGCCGTTGGGGTAGGTGGTGAGGCCCTCGCTGTTGAACTCGAACATGGGCGTCACGTAGAAGCCGTCGAAGGGCTCCGTGACGAACATGACGCGATCCACCACGTCACCGAAGTCGCACTCCAGGCAGTTGCCGTCGTTGCGCAGCAGGCCCAGGCCCCAGTGCGCCGTCATGCGGCCGAAGCGCAGCAGACCCACCGGCGTGGACACCTCGCCGTAGGCCTCGCGCAGCATCAACGAGTCCTTGAAGCTGTTGATGGCCGAGCGGGGAGACACCTGCCCGTCATTGAAGACGTCGAAGAGGTAGAAGTACCGGTCCACGTCGCTCACCGGATTGGAGCCCAGGATGACGTTGTCCAGGGCGTCCAGCTGGAGCTTCACCCGCACCTCCTCGGAGATGTTGAAGGTGGGCTCCAGGCGCAGGCGCATGTCGGCGAAGGACTGCGTCTTCTCCGTGGGCCGGGGCGACGGGAAGAGACGGCCCGGCCCCGCGGGCTTGCCCAGGCTGAACTGGTAGTAGAGGTTGGGGCGCATCCGGTAGTAGCCGTCGAGGGTGAAGACCTCGAGCTTGCGCTTCTCCTCGACCCACTCCTCCTGCCAGTCGGTGGCGAGCGACTGGGTGGCGAGCTGCGCGCGAATCTCCTCGCGCATCTCCTGCTTGGCGGCCTCCACGCGCTTCTCCACCTCCTGGCGGATGCGCTCCTCGGCGGAGTCGGCACCCTCGGGGGTGGCGGGAGCGGCGTTCTCCTGGGCGGGAGCCGGCGACCCGGACGGGGGCGCGGGAGTCTGGGCGGAGGCCGTGGCGGAGGCGACGAGCAGTGCCGCCAGCAGGGCGTTGGACGACATAGGGGATTCTTCTCCGAGGCCGCGCGAGTGCGGCGGGTGCAAAGGGCGGGCGAGTCAAGCGGACCCGGCCAGGGGTGTCAACGACGGCGAGCGCTTGTCTTCCTTCGTCCGTCCGGGGGTTTACGGCCAGGGTGTTTCGGTTGGCACTGCGGACAGCAATGGGTGGTGCGGCCTCCCTGGGGGAAGGATTGCACGGTCGTCCCGCACCGGGCACACGCCGTCCCGGCGCGCCCGTAGACCAGGAAACGGTTCTCCGCGCCGTCCTCCAGGTACGCGGGCTCCTCGCCCTGCTGCTCCTCGAGGCCGAAGGTGATGGAGGCGTGGATGGCCTCCGCCAACCGCAGCCACTCCTCGGGCGTGAGCGAGCCGGGCTTGCGCGAGGGGTGCAGGCCGGCCCGGTAGAGGGCCTCGGCGGCATGGATGTTGCCCAGCCCCGTCACCCGGCCCTGGTCCATCAGCGCCACCTTGAGCTCCTGCTTCGAGGGGCCCACGGCCTCCTGGAGCTGCGCGGCGGTGAGGCCATCGGCGAGCGGGTCCCGCCCCAGCTCCTTTACCGCGTCCAGCGCGTACAGGCGCGAGGCGGCGCACGGCTCCATGCGGCCGAAGAGGCGCGAGTCGGCGAAGTGGATGACGTCGCCGGAGTCCAGGTGGAAGCGGGCGCGGCTGTACGGGACGGAGGCACCCTCGGGGCGGCGGACGAAACGGCCCGTCATGCCCAGGTGGGCCATGAGGCCCCGGCCTCCCTCGAAGGTGAAGAGGAGGTATTTGCCGCGCCGCTCCAGGGACACGAGGCGGCCCTTCAGGGACGCGAAGTCCTCGCGGCGGGCCCCGCGGAAGACGCGGGAGTCATCCGCCTCGGCCCGCACCACGCGGCGGCCGTCCAGCCAATGGACGAGGTTGCGCCGGGCGATTTCGACTTCCGGAAGCTCGGGCATGCGGGTGTGCGGCATAACACCCCGCGCACGTCCCACGCAGTGCTTAGTTGTTGCCGCGCTCACATCTGCGCGAAAGAACCCCCCGCGCCCCGGCGCGCCCCGAGTACAAGGGACGCCCTCTTCGCAACGCTCCTTCTCCCCATCCGGAGGCCCTCACATGGCCGACATCCAGAAGAAGTACACGCCCATGCAGTTCACCCACCTCAAGGGACTCAAGGGCATCAGCGACGCGGTGCTCGAGTCGCACTTCAAGCTGTACGAGGGCTACGTCAACCGCACCAACAAGCTCACCGAGCTGCTCTCGGGCCTGCAGGCCAAGGGCGAGGCCCTCGGCTCCAACCCGGCCTACGCCGAGATGACCCGCCGCATGGGCTTCGAGTACAACGGCATGGTCCTGCACGAGTACTACTTCGGCAACATGAAGCCGGGCGGCTCCAGCACGCCGGGCGGCAAGCTGAAGCAGGCCATGGAGCAGAGCTTCGGCTCCTATGAGAACTGGCTGACGGACTTCAAGGCCGTGGGCACCTCGCCTGGCATCGGCTGGGCCGTCACCTTCCAGGATCCGCGCACCGGCTGGCTCTCCAACCACTGGATCACCCTGCACGAGAACGGCAACATCGCCGGCTACACGCCCATCATCGTCATGGACGCGTGGGAGCACGCCTTCGTGCCGGACTACAAGCCGTTCGAGCGCGCCAGGTACGTGGACGCCTACTTCCAGAACATCGACTTCGACGCGTGCGAGGCGCGTCTGAAGAAGTAGTCCCTCACGGGTCAGGACTTCTTCTTCCCACCCCGGGGCCGCGGCGTCCGTTCGCGGCTCTCCCGCGCGGCCTGTGGACGCACCCGGAGCGAGCCCCGGGTGGCGGGCTCGCGCACCTCGCGGCGTCCGGCCGCCCTGCCCTCCCGGGCGACGCGCGGCACCTGCACCTCCTCCACCCGCGCCTCCGGGGCCGGAGCCTCGGGAGGCACCTCGCGGACGCCGTGCTTCTGGGCCCGCCGCTCGAGGAAGCCGAGCAGCCGCTCGCGGTGCGTGTCCTGGTAGCGCTGGGGCTCGAAGTCCACGGCGCGGGCCTCGACGGCGCGCAGCACGGCCTCCACCTCCGTCTCCACGGGACGGGGCGTGGGCAGGGACAGCTCGGGGAAGCTGTCCTGGGAGATGACCTCGTCCGCGTAGTGCAGCGTGGAGAGCACGAGGCCCCGTCCATGCGGCCACACCACGCACAGGTGCCCCTTGAGGTGCATCACCAGCCGCCCGATGCCGGCCCGGCCCGAGGCCCGCAGCGCCATGGCCAGCGTGGCGTAGGGCCGCAGCGCCTTCTCCCCCGGCATCACGTGGTAGGTGGTGTCGAAGAGGATGGGATCGATCTCCGACAGCTCGATGAAGTCCTCCAGGTCCACGGTGCGGCTGGCCAGCGGGTCGAAGGCCTCGAGCTCACCCCGCGTCACCTCCACGTAGCGGCCGGGGCGGATTTCATAACCCTTCACCACGTGCTCGAAGGGCACCTCCTCCCCATCGGCGGAGCACACGCGCTTCTGCTGGATGCGGGCACCCTCCGCGTCGTGCAGGAGATGGAACTGCACCTGCCGGGGCGACACGGCGCCGTAGAGCCGCACCGGGACGTGCATGTGCCCGAAGCCGATGGCGCCAGTCCAGACGGGACGAGACATGTGGGGCCTCCCTGGCACCCGCAGGGGCGCCGTCTCCTAAAATCCGCAGTGCCCGGAAGAGCGGCAAGGCACTCCGCGCTCACGGCCAGGGGCCCGCAGGGACGGCTGCCTCGGCACATTGCATCTCCGTTCACAGGCGGCCGTCTGGCGATGAAGACACCCGGCAACGGACGCTTGCCCAGTCCCGGGACGCTGAGTACGACCCCCGGGTCATTCCGGCAGCACCCAGAACAAGGAAGGCAACGCATGAAGCGGATTCTCTCGGTGGTCATGACCCTCTCGCTGGCCATGGGGTTCACGACCGGTTGCGCGGCGGGCAAGAAGGTCAACGTGGGGCGCACGGCGGCGGCCCTGCTCATCTCCGACCAGCAGGAGGCGCAGCTGGGCATGCAGGTGAAGCAGGAGCTCGAGACGAAGGAGAAGATCAAGTACGTCGAGGACCCGGCGGTGGTGGAGTACGTGAACAACCTGGCGAAGCCCATCCTCCAGGCGGCGAACCGGGACCGGGCGAACGTGAAGTGGAAGGTGAGCGTCATCGATGACCCGAAGACGGTGAACGCGTTCGCCACGCCGGGCGGCTACCTGTACGTGTACACGGGCCTGCTGCTGGCGGCGGACAACGAGGCGGAGCTGGCCGGAGTGCTCGGGCACGAGGCCGCGCACGTGACGGGCCGGCACTCGGCGCAGGCGCTGATCCTCCAGTACGGCCAGCAGGCCATCATCGAGGCGGCGCTCGGGAAGAACCCGGGCACGGCGGCGCAGATCGCCTCGAGCCTGGCGGGCACGGGCACGGGGCTGGCCTTCAGCCGGAGCAACGAGACGGAGGCGGACGAGCTGGGCGCGAAGTACACCTCGGCGGCGGGCTATGACCCGCACGGGCTGGTGACGTTCTTCCAGAAGCTGGCGTCGGCCGAGGGCAAGACGCCGGGCTTCATGAAGTGGCTGAGCACGCACCCGCCCAGCGCGGACCGCGTGCAGCACCTCAACAGCTACATCGCGAAGAACCACCTGACGGGCTCGAACCAGGGAACGGGCGGTCTGGCCGCCATCAAGGCGCGCCTGAAGCAGTAGGCCGCCGGGCCCACGCCGGGGCCCTCAATGCAGGGGGGGGTGCTGTCCCGGCTCCTCCCGCGGCGGCGAGCCCTCGCCGGAGTCCTCCTGGACCTCGGCGGGGGGAAGGACCTCGGGGGAGGCGCGCTCGGCCATGCGCCGGCGCCAGCGCCAGAAGGCGAGCCGCTCCCGGCCCGAGCGCGGCCCCCGGGGAGCGCCCTGGAGGTGGGGCGCCTCGATGGGCGGAGGCTTGCCTTCCGCCTGGGCGGCCTCGGCCTCGGCGTGCTCGAGGACGGCATTCACCTCGCCGCCGAGGATGAAGATGAGGCCGGTGAGGTAGAGCCACAGCAGCAGCACGACGACACCGCCGATGGAGCCATAGGTGACGTTGTAGCGGCCGAAGTGCTCGACGTACTGCGTGAAGCCCCAGGTGGTGAGCAGCCACAGCAGGGTGGCGAGCACCGCGCCGGGCGAGAGGAACTGGTAGCGGTGCCGGACGGCGGGCAGGCGCCAGTAGCACAGGGCCAGCGCCAGCATGACGAGGCATGCGGTGAAGGGCCAGCGCAGCCAGTACCAGACGGCGTGGTAGACGTTGAGGAAGTGGAGACGCCCGGCGATCCACTCGCCCACCCGGCCGCCCAGCAGGAAGAGCGCGAAGGCGAGCGGGAGGAGCAGCGAGCCCGCCACGGTCATGAGGATGGCGAGCCCCTGGGTCTTCCAGTAGGGCCGGTACTCGGGGACGTCGTAGGCGAGGTTGAGCGCGCGGCGGAACGCATCCACGCCCCGCGAGGCGGTCCAGAGCGCCACGAGGAAGCCGAGCGTGATGAGGCGCGGCTGGCTGTCCTGGACGAGCGACTGGAGGTGGGCCTGGACGACCTGCAGGGCCTCGGCGGGCATGAGGGGGCCGAGCCGCTCCATCATGGCGTCCACGGCGCCCGGGGCGAACGGCAGATAGGCCGCGAGCGTCACGAGGAAGAAGAGGAAGGGGAAGAGGGCGAAGAGGAAGTAGAAGGCGAGCTGGGCGGCGCACTCGGTGACGGCGTCCTCCTCGAGCTCGACCCAGAGACGCCGGGCGAACTCCCGCCAGGTCAGGTGTCCGGGCTTTCGGAACGGCATGGCCTCCCCGCACTGTCGCGGATTGAAGCCTCGAAGGTGGGGACGGGTGGGCCTTCGTGCAGCAAGGAACCGGGCAGGGGCTCGGCGTCTACTCCCCTGCCCTGGACCTGCTAGCCTTCGCCTCCACCATGCTTCCGTTCCCTCTCGTCGTCTTCCTGACGCTCGCCGCTGGATCCGATCGCACCGTGCCCGTGGGGTGCCGTGAGGATTTCGAGACCTGCCGCGAGGACTGCACCATCGACTACGGTGGCAGCACGACGAAGTACCGCCAGCTCCGCCAGTGCCTCCAGGGCTGTGAGAAGGAGCAGTCGGAGTGCACCACCCGGCACTACTCGCTGCGGGACACGGGCTACGACGAGCCCGAGCGGGACAACCAGGAGCCGGCGGCGCGTCCGGAGACGCCTCGGGACGGGGTGCGCCGGGGGGTCTACCGGGCCGGGGACTCGGACCCGGCGCCCGAGGCGGAGCCGGCCATGACGAAGGAGCCGGAGCCCGAGCCGAAAGCGGAGGCGGAGCCGGAGCCCGAGCCAAAGGCGGAGTGGAAGCCGGAACCCGAGCCCGAGGAGCGGCCGGCGCCGAAGCAGAAGAACGCGGTGAAGAAGGCATCGGGGAAGAGCGGGGACATGCGCATCTTCGGTGATGAGGAGCCCGAGGCCGAAGCCGCGGCCGAGCCCGAACCGGAGCCCGCGCCGAAGCCGGCACCGAAGCGGATGGAGCCGCCACCGCGACCGGCGCCGCCGCCGGAGCCGAAGAAGAAGGACATCTCGGACTGGGATCCGAACGAGCGCTGATCTCCCCGCCCCTACGCCTCCCCCGCCACCTCCACCTCGCGCCGAGCAGCGGGCACGAGCGGAGCACTCTGCGTCAGCCGTACACCCGCAATCACCAACCCGCCCCCGAGCGCCAGCCCCCAATGAAGCGCCTCGCCGAGCAACAACCAGGCGGCGAGAGCGGTGGTGGCGGGCTGGAGGTTGGAGAAGACGGCGACGCGAGAGGCGGGGACCTTGGAGAGGGCGTAGTACCAGATGAGGTAGGCGACGACGGACGTGAGGACGGCGAGGTACGCGATGCTGCCGAGCGCGGGGAGGCTGGCGGAGAAGGTCCGGGCGGGAGCCAGCGCGAAGGGAGTGACGGGCAACAGCAGCACGGCGGCGGCGATCATGCTCCAAGCGGTGGAGCGAATGGGCCCGTGAGCGGCGGCGAAGGGCTTGCCCTCGGTGGTGTAGACGACCCAGGCGCTCACGGCGGCGAGGATGAGCAGATCACCCACGAGCGAGCCGCGAGCCGAGGCCAGTCCACGGCCGAGCAGCAGCACCACCACACCGGCGAGCGCGGTGAGAATCCCGAGCGTGGCGCGAAGGGACGGAGGCTCGTGCCCGCGAGCGAGGCTCACCAGGTACACGCCGAGCGGCGTGAGCGCATAGAGCAGGGCGGCATGGGCCGCGGTGGACTGGGAGAGCCCGTAGAAGAACAGCATCTGGTTGATGGGGCCGGCGAGCAGGCCGAGCATCAACACGCGGCGCCACTCGGAGCGCGGAGGCAGCTTGGGGCCGGGCGTGAAGAGGAGCAGCAGGCAGAAGACGGAGGCGCAGAGGAGGAAGCGCCAGAGCACGACGGTGACGGGAGGCAGCTCCTCCATGGCGCGTTTGCCGGCGAGGTAGGTGCCCGTGTTGATCAACACCTGGACGAGCAGCGCGGCGTAGATGGGGCCGAGCGACGCCTGGCGAGGAGAGACGGCTTCGAGGGAGGATGCGCGCATCGCTTCGCGCCACGTAGCAGATTGCCCGGCGGCCCGGAACATCGCCGGGCACTTCGAGCAGGTGACGCGCCGCATCTTGTCGGCTGGAAGGAGGCCCGGCGCACCCCGAGTCCGCGCGAGGCGAGCCCCGAGGTACGGGGGCGGCCAGGGCGAAGCCGCTCCGGCCACCGGCGTGCGGAACGAGGCAGCTACGCGTCCAGGTGACGGAGCGCCCACTGCGCGGCGTGACGCACCTGCTCGCTGGAGTCCTGGCTCAGCGTCTCCAGCAGGGAGCGGGCCTCGGCCTGCTTCATCGCGCCCAGGGCGTACACGGCATTGCGGCGCAGGCCGTCGTACCTGGCCCGCGCGAGCGGCGTCCCGGGAATCAGCCGCTCGTACTGCTCCGGGGTGAGCGCGGCCAGCTCCATCACGCCGAGCTCCGCCACCGCCCGGGGCGAGAACCGCTCGTTGGGCGTGAACACGGGGCTGCGGTTGAGGGGACAGACGTCCTGGCAGATGTCGCAGCCGAAGACGATGTTGTCCATCTCCACGCGGAAGGACTCGGGCACCTCGGCGTGGCGGTTCTCGATGGTCTGGTAGGAGAGGCAGGCCCGGGCGTCCACGCGGCCCTGGCCCAGCAGCGCGCCGGTGGGGCAGGACATGATGCACTTGCGGCAGTGGCCGCAGCGGTCGCTGGCGGGGCCTCCGGCGTACGCATCCACCTCCGCGTCCAGCACGAGCGCGGACAGCAGCACCCACGAGCCGAAGGGCTCGGTGATGAAGCACCCGTTCCTGCCCACGTAGCCCAGGCCCGCGCGCGCGGCCCACACCTTCTCCATCAGCGGGCCCGAGTCCACGCTGCCGTAGTGGTGCACGTCGGGGTACGCCTCCGAGAACAGCTTGCGGAAGGCCTTCAGCTTGTCGCGCAGGGTGGAGTGGTAGTCGCGGCTGCGCGCGTAGCGGGCGATGGGCGAGTCCGCGGCCCGGGGCTCATCGCGGTAGTAGTTGGTGGCGAACGCGATGACGGTGCGCGCACCGGGGAGCAGCTGGGAGACATCCAGCCGCTCGGCGGCCCGCGTGCCCATCCAATCCATGTCCGCGGCACAACCGGACTCCAGCCAGCCGAAGAGGAACTCGGGAGGAATGGGCTCCGCGCGCGCGAAGCCCACCAGGTCGAAGCCGACCTGCTCGGAGAGCTGACGGAGATGGGCGGTGGGCAGCGGAGTCACGGTCCCCTACATAACGGCTACTTCGACGGCTTCTCCGGTATCCACTTCACGTCCTCGACGCCAGCCCGGTGGTTGGCGATGCGAGCCATGACGAACAGCAGGTCCGAGAGCCGGTTGAGGTAGACGACGGCCTCCTGCTGGGCCTCGCCCTCGCGCAGGGCGGCGACGACGCGGCGCTCGGCCCGGCGGCACACCGTGCGGGAGAGGTGCAGCGCGGCGGCCGCCTGGCTGCCTCCCGGCAGGATGAAGTGCGTCATGGGCGACAGCTCCGTCTCGAAGGTGTCGATGGCCTTCTCCATGTCCGTCACCCACTCGGCCTTGAGCTTGGGGATGTGCTCGGAGGCCTTGGTCCCCACCGGTGTGGCCAGCACCGCGCCCACGGTGAAGAGCTGGTCCTGCAACCGCAGCAGCAGCGCGTCCAGGTCCGACGGCATGGACAGGGAGCGCGCCAGGCCCAGCGAGGCGTTCAGCTCGTCCACCTCGCCGTAGGCGTCCACGCGCACGCTGTCCTTGCGCACCCGGCCTCCGCCGAACAAGCCCGTCTCTCCCGCGTCCCCGGTCTTCGTGTAGATCTTCATGGCGGCGCCCTTCTAATGGCTTCCCGTACGTCACCGCCACCGGAAGGCGTCTCCATCGTGTACGGCGGGCTCGTACCGGGTGCCTCCGTTGTGGATCCAGCATCCCCCGTGCGCCGGAATGTCGCGCGTTCCACAGCACCTGGGATAGAAGCCCGTCCCCCCTTTGCGCCTGGCGACGGGCGGGTGATCGATCCGACCATGAAACAGTACCTCGCCCTGCTCGAGCACGTCCTCCACCACGGAAACAAGAAGAGCGACCGGACCGGGACCGGGACGCTGAGCATCTTCGGCCATCAGATGCGGTTCGACCTCACGCAGGGGTTCCCGCTGGTGACGACGAAGAAGCTCCACCTCAAGTCCATCATCCACGAGCTGCTGTGGATGCTCGCGGGTGGCACCAACGTGAAGGACCTGCAGAAGCACGGCGTCACCATCTGGGACGAGTGGGCGGACGCGGAGGGCAACCTCGGCCCCATCTACGGGCACCAGTGGCGCTCGTGGCCCAGGCCCGGCGGCGGCTCCATCGATCAAATGAGCCAGCTCGTCGAGCAGCTGAAGAAGAATCCGGACTCGCGCCGGCACATCATCAGCGCGTGGAACGTGGCGGACCTGGACGCGATGAAGCTGCCGCCCTGCCACATCCTGTTCCAGTTCTACGTGGCGGACGGGAAGCTCTCCTGCCAGCTCTACCAGCGCAGCGCGGACATCTTCCTCGGGCTGCCCTTCAACATCGCCTCCTACGCGCTGCTGACGATGATGGTGGCGCAGGTGACGGGGCTCCAGGCCCACGAGTTCATCCACACCACGGGCGACGCGCACCTGTACCTCAACCACGTGGAGCAGGCCCGCGAGCAGCTGAAGCGCGAGCCTCGTCCGCTGCCGAAGATGACGCTCAACCCCGACGTCCGCTCGCTCTTCGGCTTCAAGTACGAGGACTTCACGCTGAGCGGCTACGAGCCGCATCCCGCCATCAAGGCGCCCGTGGCCATATGAGGACCGTCTCCGCCATCGTGGCCATGGCCACCAACCGGTGCATCGGCCGGGACAACACCCTGCCCTGGCGGCTGCCGGCGGATCTCAAGCGCTTCAAGCAGCTCACCCTGGGGCACACGCTCGTCATGGGCCGCAAGACGTACGAGTCCATCGGCCGGCCACTGCCGGGCAGGACCACGGTGGTGGTGACGCGCCAGCGCGACTACGCGCCCGAGGGCGTGCAGGTGGCGCACTCGCTGGAGAAGGCCCTGGAGCTGGCGCGCGGCGACGAGGTCTTCATCGCGGGTGGCGCGGACCTCTACCGGCAGGCCATGGCGCACGTGCGGCGGCTGTACCTCACGCGCATCGGCCGCGACTACGAGGGCGACACCTTCTTCCCCGAGGTGGACCTGTCCGCCTGGAGGCTCGTCTCCGAGGAGCACCACCCGGCCACCGCCACCGAGCCGCCCTTCTCCTTCCTCACCTACGAGCGCTCGTAGGGACTCGAACCGGCTGGCCGGGGAGAGCCGTCTCCGCTCGCGCGCGAAACCAGCGCTCCGCTGCTTCGTCCACCGGGAACAACGACTCGATCGTGAGCTCCTGCGAGGTCACGTCGAGCGGCGTGCCGATCGTCGTGAGCAGGGTGAAGAGCCGCAGCTCGTCCGGGCCTCGGCGAAGATGGAGCACCGCCACCGGAGCGGCCCCCGGCGGCGTCCCCCCGGAGAGCGCCGAGACCCCTGGATAGGTTCGAATCTCCTCGAGCAGCTCGCGGCGCTCATCGTCCTCGGGATGCGACAGGTGCGCGCGCTCGACACGCTCGAGCACGACCGCGGCGACCTCGGTCCAGTTGACGATGTGCGGCCGAAGACCTTCGGGGTGCAGCGCCGCGCGCACCAGGTTGGTCGCGATGCGGGCTGGAGCTCCCCCAGGCTCGAGGAAGGCCGCGAGCAGACGCTGGGCACCTTCATTGACGCGCAGCACGTTCCAGCAGCGGTCGATGAGCACCGCGCCGTAGGGCTCCTGCTGGGTGAGCACGAGCCCGATCGCCCGGTTCACCGGCGCCATGGCGAGTCCATCCAGGGGGGTCGCCGGATAGACGGCGGCGAATCCGGCGCTCACGAGGAGCGCGTTGCGCTCCCGCAGCTCGAGCGCGAGCACGCCGGCGAGCAAGAGCACCATCTCGCGGCTCGGCCGCGCCTTCCCCGTTTCGAGGCAGCTCAGGTGACGGGGCGAGACCCCGGCTTCCAGACCGAGCTGCTCCTGACTCCACCGGCGGTGGGTCCGGTGTTGTCGGAGGAGACGCGGGAAGCCCTCGGGCATCGCTTCACTGTAGCCGCGCGCGCCTCGTGGCCGCCATGACCTTCGAGGTCATGGATTTCACCCTGGGGACGCCGCATGGATAGGCGCGTGATGACAACCAACGAGGAGCCCCAATGACACACACCCTCCACAAGCGCTGGCTCAAGCTCACCGCCATCGTCATCGGTTCATTCGGACCGGTGTTCTTCCTCGGCACGATGGCGGCCACGCTGGAACCCGCGCGCTTGACGCTGGACCTCTTGAGCTGGCCCGTCGACGGTGCGACGACCTATGCGCATCCCGACACGCGCTTCCTCTCGGCGCTGACCGGCGGCTTCCTCTTCGGCTGGGGCGTGACGGTGTGGTGCCTGTCCACCTGGGTCTACGATCTCGCTCCCGAAGCCGTGCGCCGCGCCGTGCTCGCCGGGCTCTGCGCCTGGTTCTGCCTGGACAGCTCGGGCTCCCTGGCCTCGGGCAATGCCTCGAACGTGCTCTTCAACGTGCTCGTGCTCGCCCTCGCCGCGGGGCCACTCTGGGTGCCCGCGCGGGGTGGAGCCGGCGGCGAACGCCTCCAGACGGCCGGGGCCCACGAGGAGACCCGCTCATGAGCGCGTTCCGCTTCCTTCTGCTGCTCATTTTCGTGGCCGTCGGCGGCTACACCAGCGTCGTCGCCTCGAACCACGGCATGGGCCTGCTTCCCATCTTCTTCGGCGACATGGCGAAACTGGGGTGGCCGGGCCAGTTCAACCTCGACTTCATGTGCATGCTCGCGCTGTCGGGGCTGTGGGTCTCCTCCCGGCATCGGTTCAGCGCGCCTGGCATCGTGCTGGGCGTGGGGGCGTTCCTCGGCGGTGCGCTGTTCCTGAGCGTCTACCTCTTCGTGGAGTCATTCCGGGCCAGCGGCGACACCGCCTCGCTCCTCCTCGGAAAGAGCCGGGTGCCCGCCTCCTTCCCGAAATAGGCCGGAGACACCGGGGACCGGTCGTGTCCCGGCGCGCTCACCGCGTCCGGCGCAGGTTGCCGTCGTACTCCACCAGGGCCTCTCGTTGTTCCGGTGTGGCCATGTCGCGAGCGGCCGCGAGGATGGGCTCCCACTGGTATCCCGCGAAATCGTTGAGCGCATCGATCACCACCTCGGCCCAGTCGTAGGGGTCTGTGACGGGTGAGAGGCTACGGAACCAGGCCGGAAGCACTGCTGCCCAGTCCACGCCGACCTGCCATGAGCCGGCCTCGTCAGCGAAGAAGACGATGTCGGCCTCGCAGCGGTCGATCTGGCGCATCAGATCGATGAGAAGACCCAGCCCCTCGCGGGCCACGCCGAGGTCTCCCGCGCGCTCCGCCCTCATGCAGGCGTCGAGCAGCCGCGAGTGCTCCGCGATGAAGGTCTCCGTGCCGCGTGACTTCTCCATGAAGTTGCGCGAGCTCACCGTGAAATCCTGGTAGTAGCGCCCGGCGAGGCTCTCGCGATGGAAGCGACGGATGGTGTGCAGCAGCTCGGGCTCCGCCCGGCCGTCCGCAACGACATCCTCCAGGCGGACGTAGTCGGCGACGAGCTCGGGGAGCACCTCGTTCGGGAGGAGGTCGATGGCTCGGTCCAGCCAGACCCGGAGCCCCACGCCATCGAGCCCGCGAGCATGGGCGCGCACCTTCTCACGGTCGAATCGGGCAGTCTTCTCGCGTCGGCTCATCGGTCGAATGCCTCCTTGGCACGGCCCGGGTCGAGGCCGCCCGCCACCAACCAGGGTCTGGCGTGCATCCTGAACAGACTGACGGGAAAAGTCACGTGGTGGGTGGATGACCTGGGAGATGATGCGCCTCAGGGGGCTGGAGTGCCCGCCCGGGACCAGTGGCTATTGCGGCCCGGTCCCTGCGGGAAGGCCGCGCACGGGGGCCAGGACCTTCTTGCCCTGGAGCCGGGCAATCCACCGCGTCGCCGCCTCGCCCCGGTGGGTCGTTTCGAGGCGGAAGGTGCCGTCACGGCGAACAATGACGTCGGTCTTCATACAGCGCCCGCGGACGTAGTCGGCGCTGAAGTGGAGCTCTCCGCTCTCGAAGCGGAAATGGCGCAGCATGTCACCGGAGGTCCAGTGGTCGGTGGCATCGAAGTCCATCTCCGACACGCCGCGCGGACGGGCATCAGCGAACGAGAGCAGGCCGAGCGAGTACAACAGCCCCATGCCGGCGAACTCGACATCGTCGTCCTCTGCCTCGCCCAGGCGCCCCTCGATGACCAGGTGCCAGTCGTCGGCGGACGTGGGCTGCTTCTCGGTCTTGACGACCTTGATGTCCACACATGCGATGCTGCGGATCAACTCGTGCTCGATGGGTTCGGTCATGCGGCGCGATACTACCGCAGAAGTAGTAGTGGAGAACGGATATCCGGTCGAGAGCAGCCCGGCATGGTGAGAGCGCTCCGCCCCTGCCTTCGAGGCGCCCCCCCCGTCCTCCGAGCCCCCACGAACCCCACTGTTGGAAACGATGAGCTCGGCCCCTTCCATCGAATTGATTTTGATTATCAAAATTGAAATACGAGCGAAGGACTGGTAGACCGTGGAATGTGAAGCGCACCGGCCTCCTGCTCCTGTCCCTGTTGCTCACGGCGCCCCTGGCGTCCGCGGAAGAGGGTGCGTCCGAGGGGCGCACCTGGCACCGTCTGGTGGGCATCCTCCAGTACCTGCAAGCCGACTACCCGGCGGCGGTGGAGTCGAAGTCCGACTTCGAGCTGGCCGAGCAGCGCAGCTTCATCGCCGAGGCGACCGAAGCGGCCGGTGAGCTGGGCTCCCGGGGCCAGGCGTTCCTGCCGCGCCTGAAGGAGATTCAAGCGCGCGTGGACAAGGCCGAGGATCCCGAGGGCGTCAGCCGGGACTGCGGCGAGCTGGTGGAGGACCTGGTGCTCGCCGGGGGCCTGGCGCGCAGCCCGCGGACGCCGCCGGACCTCGAGCTGGGTGCCCGGGTGTACCAGCAGAGCTGCGTGGCCTGCCACGGCACGGACGGACGCGCGCAGGTGCCCATCGCCGAGACGATGGAGCCCAGGCCCGCCAACTTCCATGACGCGGACATCATGGCCGGGCTCACCCCGTACAAGGCCTTCAACACCGTGGGCTTCGGCGTGCCCGGGACGCCCATGCCCGGCTTCCCCACCCTCACCGAGGAGGAGCGCTGGGCCGTCGCCTTCTACGTCCACACGCTGCGCCAGCCCGCGTGCGAGGGCAACCCGCCGCGCGTGTCGCTGGAGAAGCTCGCCAACGCCACGGACCCCGAGCTCGTCCAGGCCCACGGGCAGGAGCACCTCGCGTGCCTGCGCCGCAAGATGCCCGACGTGGACGAGGAGCGCGGCCTGCTGGCGGCCCGGAGCCACGTGGAGCAGGCGCTGAAGCTGGGTGCCGCCGGGGACTCCGTCGGGGCACGCAACGCGCTGCTGGACGCCTACCTCAACGGGCTCGAGCCGGTGGAGTCCACGCTGCGGGCCCGCAGTCCGGACCTGGTGCTGAAGCTGGAGAAGGCCTTCCTGGACACGCGGCTCGCCGCCGAGAAGAAGAGCCCGCACCTCCAGGACGAGGGCCGCATCCTCCTGTCCCTGCTGGACGAGGCGCGGCGCGGCAGTGGCACCACCGCGGGCTTCGTCTCGGTGCTGTGGCTCACCGTGCTCATCCTCCTGCGCGAGGGCTTCGAGGCCACCGTCATCGTCGCCGCGCTGCTCGCCATGCTGCGCAAGATGCAGGCCACGGCGTACGCCCGCGTGGTGCACGCCGGGTGGATCTCCGCGCTGGTGGTGGGCGCCCTGCTCTTCATCTTCGGCCGGCACCTGCTGGGCGGCGCCAACCGCGAGATGCTCGAGGGCGTGGCCGCGCTCGCCGCCGTGGTGATGCTGCTGTACGCGGCCCTGTGGCTCAACGCGCGCGCCAACATGAGCCAGTTCATGGGCGAGCTGCGCGAGAAGATGAAGGGCGCGCTCGGCAAGGGCAGCGCCGCCGGCCTGTTCGCCATCGCCTTCTCCGCCGCGCTGCGCGAGAGCGTGGAGACGGCCATCTTCCTGCAGGGCCTGGCCTTCGACTCGGCGTCCGGCGTGGCCTGGGGTTGTGCCGCGGGCGCCGTGGCGCTCACCGTGCTGGTGCTCTTCATCAACCGCGTGGGCTACAAGCTGCCCATGAAGACGCTCTTCAAGGCGTCCACGGTGCTGCTGGTCGTCACCGCCGTCATCCTGCTCGGCAAGGGCCTGCGCGCCCTGCAGGAGGTGGGCATGGTGCCGCTCAGCCCCATCCCCCTCTTCACCTTCGAGCCGCTCGGCATCTTCCCGGATGCCCTGACGTTCTTCCCCCAGGTGGTGCTGGCGGCCATCCCGCTCGTCATGCTCGTCATCAAGCGGCGCGGCGGCAGCACGAGGCTGGCGGACGCCTCGTAGTCGAGGACGACCCTCACCCCCCGCCCTCTCCCAGAGGGAGAGGGCGCGCACCTCACGACACGGCGGCCAGCAGCGACTGCACCAGCCCGCGCAGCTCCTGGGTGGAGAAGGGCTTCTCCACGCGGTGGTTGGGTACCTGGTTCAGGAAGTCGCGGGCATTGGCCGTGAAGGCTCCACCGGTGAGGAACACCATGCTCCCGGCCAGCCCGGGCGAGTGGTTCGCCACCGCCTGGTGCAGATCCATCCCGCTCATCTCCGGCATCATCAGGTCGCACAGGATGAGGTCGAAGCGCTCTCCGCTGATGAGCCGCGCCTGGGCCTCCCGCGCGCTCGTCAGCGCGATGACCTCGTGCTCCCGCTGCAGCGTCCGGCGGATGGCCATGCCAATCATGGGCTCGTCGTCCACCACCAGGATGCGGCCGCGCCGGGAGGCCGCGGGTGCCACGGCCTCCTTCACCGGCTCGCTCGGGCGCACCACGTTGGCCGCGCGGAGGATGACGCGGAAGGTGCTCCCCTTGCCCACCTGGCTCTCCACCTCCATCCGTCCACCGAAGCTGGTGATGATGTCCTGACAGATGGGCAGGCCGAGCCCCGTTCCCACGCCCACGGGCTTCGTCGTGAAGAACGGCTCGAACAACCGCTCCAGGTTCTCCGGGGGAATCCCCGAGCCCGTATCCCTCACCTCGATGGCCAGGCCCTCGGCATGCGTCCGCGTGAGCACGCGGATCTCATGGAGCTCCACGTTCCCCTCGGGGATGGCCTGGGCCGCGTTGACGAGCAGGTTCACCATCACCTGCCCGAGCCGGCCCTCGTGCGCCTCGGCCACGAGCGGGTCCGTGAAGTCCCGCACCAGCCGGGCGCGGTGTTTGATCTCATTGGAGGCCATGCTGATGGCGCTCTCGAGCACGCGCGTCACCTCCACGGGCTCGGGCCGGGCCTGCTCGTCCGCGCGCGAGAACATCTTCAACTGCCGCACGATGTCGCGCACCCGCGTGGCGCCGAGCTGCGCGTCGGAGACCAGCTTGCGCACATCCTCCTGCTCGCCCGTGGGCAGCTTCAGCCGGGGGAGCACGTCCGACTCCAGGTGGCTGAGGTTGGCCACCGTGAAGGCGAGCGGATTGTTGATTTCGTGCGCGATGCCCGCGGCGAGCGTCCCGAGCGAGGCCATGCGGTCGGCGCGCACCAGGCGGGCCTCCATCTGCCGACGCTCCGTCATATCCCTCACGAGCCAGACGATGCACGGATGGCCGTCGAACACGCTGGGCGCATGGGCGAGCTCCACGAAGACCGGAGTCCCGTTCTTGCGCACCATGCGGATCTCCATGGGAGGAGGCGCCTTCGACTCCTTCTCCGCCTGGTCGTCCCGGGGGAGCAACGCCCGCGACTCGGCGTGGATGAACAGCGCCTCCAGCTCGGCCCGCGAGCCCCCCAGCAGCTCGTCCGCGGACGACAGGCCAATCAGCGACACGAGCGCGGGGTTCGCATAGACGAGCCGCTCGTCCTGCGTCACGCCGATGCCGTCCGGCAGCCGCTCGATGAGGGCGCGGAAGCTCGCCTGCGAGCGGCGCAGCGCCTCCAGCGTGCGCGCGTTCTGGAGCGCGTAGCGGATGGAGCGCGCCAGCAGCGTGGGCGTCAGCTGCGACTTGTCGAGGAAGTCGGCCGCTCCGGCCTTCAGCGCCTGCTCGTCGAGCGCATCGTCACTCATCCCCGTCAGCAGGATGACCGGGCCGAGCCACCCCTGCTGCCGCATCCGCGCGAGCAGCTCGAGTCCCGTGCTGGCATCCAGCCGGTAGTCGAGCAGGCACACGTCATGGCGCCCGGTCTTGAGCTCCGCCAACGCCTGCTCGCCGTTGTCCACCCACTCGAGCACCATGCGTCCGTTGCTGATGGTGCGAAGGGCGTCCCGCGTCAGGACGAAGTCATCCTCGTCATCCTCGACCAGCAGGATGCGGATGAAGGGCTGTTCTGCATCAGGTTTCATGGGGACCAGCGGGGCGTGGCAGTTCGACGATCTGGAACCAGTGCTTGTCGAGAACCTTCACCACCTCGACCAGCCCATCGAACGTCACGGGTTTGGAGATGAAACAATTGGCCCCGAGGTCATAGCTGCGCAGGATGTCCTCCTCGGCCTTGGATGTAGTGAGGACGACCACCGGAATCTGCCGCAGCGTGGGGTCGGATTTGATCTCCCGCAGCGCCTCGCGGCCGTCCTTGCGGGGCATGTTGAGGTCCAGGAGGATCAACCCCGGCCGGGGCGCGCTCTTGGGGTCCGAGTAGGCGCCGCGGCGGTAGAGGTAGTCGAGCAGCTCCTCCCCATCTTCGACGAACCGGAGCTCGTTCATGAGCCGGCTCTCCTGCATGGCCGTGCGGGCGAACTCCCGGTCGTCCATGTCGTCATCCGCCATCAGGATCGTGACGGGCTTTCGGTGTGGCATGGGTCTCCTCTCTACCTGGGTTGGGGCGGCTTGAGGGGCAGGGTGACGAGGAAGGTCGCCCCCTGGCCGGGAGTGCTCCGCGCGCCGATGCACCCACCGTGTCTCTCGACGATCTTCCGGCAGATCGCCAGACCAATTCCCGTGCCCTCGTATTTGCCGCGCCCGTGCAGCCGTTGGAAGACGTTGAAGATGCGGTCGAGGTACTTCTCGTCGAAGCCGATGCCGTTGTCCGCCACCCGGAGCTCGTACTGGCCCGCGTTCGCATCCACGGTGGCCGAGATGGAGACGGCCGGCACCACGCCCTCCCGGCGGAACTTGAGGGCATTGCTCAAGAGGTTCTGGAGCAGCTGGCGCATCTGCATCGGCTCGGCCTGGAGCGTGGGCAGCTCGCTCACCGAGACGGACGCGCCCGCCTGCTCGATGGCCGTCTCCAGGTCCATCAGCACCTCGCGGGCGACCCGGCCGAGGTCCACGCGGGCGAAGGTGGGCGCCTTGGAGGAGATGCGCGAGAAGGAGAGCAGGTCGTCGATCAACCTGCGCATGCGGCCCGCGGCGTTGTTCATCCGCTCGAGGTAGTCGCGGCCCTCGGGGCTCAGGGCCGAAGCGCACGTCGTCTTCAGGCGCTCGCCGAAGGTCTGGATCTTCCGCAGCGGCTCCTGCAGGTCGTGCGAGGCCACGGACGCGAAGCTCTCCAGCTCCCGGTTGGACTGCTCCAGGCGGAACTGGGTCCGCTTGAGGTCGGAGATGTCCATCAGGCTCATGGTGAAGCCGGCGACCCGGTCCCCCGAGCGGATCGGCGCCAGGTGCACGCCGAACCATTCGGGACCGTAGCCGATGTTGGGCCGGTGCTCGTAGAAGACGGGCTCGCCCGTGGTGAGGACATGCCGGACGTGGCCCCGTACCATCTCCAGGTCTTCCGATGGGGTGAACTCGTAGTACCGCCTGCCCACCACGTCGGAGAGCTTCAGACCCGGGAAGGTGTAGTTCATGAACTGGATCCGCTCGTCGGCGTCGCACGCCATCATCGCGACCGGCGACTGCGCGACCAACACCTCCGCGCCGAACATCCCGTCCGGATGGACGCGACGCGACTCGAGCTCACCGGCCAGCGTGTTGAGCGCCGTGGCCACCGGCGTCAGGGGCCCCTCTCCCACCCGGCACCGGACATGGGGCTCGTTCGCCACCATCCTGGCGATCACCTCGAGCAGCTCCTCGACCGTCGTTTCCCGAGGCGGAGCAGTGGAGGCATCGGAGGGGAGAGCGTCCCCCTGGGCACTACGGCGCGTTTCCAAGCAGGTGCCCCCTGATGGCACTTCGTGTCGACTGGACGAGGCCCCCACCGGGCCCCGCGCCTTTATTTTGATGGCAAGAAAGCGGCTGAATCAAACCAGCCCCTGGGGTGTAACTCAGGTACGGAAGTAACGGCCAGCGGCCTCCCGTACCCTACCTTCGCCCACGAGCTTGAGCAGCACCGCGAGTGCACTCCGTTCCGCCACCGGGTGGAGAAAGGGAGGTGTGTCCGAGTACGCCCGCTCGACCACCTGCTCGAGCGAGACGCCGTCCGCGGGCACGGCCTCCACGATGCGGGCCTCGCGCGCCGCGCGGTGGTCCAGGTACTCCTGGAGCTTGGCCGGCCCGTCGGGAATCGCCGTGCCGTGCGAGGGGTGCAGCGTCGTCACCGGCCAGTCCCTCAGGCGGGCGAGCTGCTTCAGGTACTCGGCCATGTCGCCCTCGGGCGGGTCGATGACGATGGAGCCCACGCTGGCCACCATGTCGCCCACCACCGCCGCGTGCGTCCGCTCGTCCACCAGGCACAGGTGGCCCCGGGCGTGCCCCGGCGTGTACAGCACGCGCCAGCGCTGGGGCGGGCTGCCCGCGAGCTCCAGCACCTCGCCGTCCTCCAGCAGGCGGGCCGCCGGCACGTCCACCCGGTCCGCCGTCCGCGCGTGGCACCACAGCGGCACCTTCAACCGCTCCGTCACCGCGCGCACGCCGCCCACGTGGTCCCCATGGTGGTGCGTGAGGACCACCGCCTGGACGCGGTGCCCCTCCTGCAGCAGCCCGTCCACCATCTTCAGCAGCCGCTCCACCTCGGCCTCGTCGTCCGCGCCCGGGTCCACGATGAGCAGCTCGCCGTTGCCCAGCACGTACGCGTTGGTGTGCGTGGCGGGAGGCAGCGTGGCCGTGCGCAGCGGGAACACCCGCACGCCCTGGTGGAACTCGATGCGCTGGGCGATGAAGTCCGGGCAGTCCGGCTGATCTCTCAGGCGCGCCAGGGCCCGCTCCGGCGTGTCGAAGTCCGCCATCACCCGCAGCACGTGCAGGGCGGGCGGGTGCAGCAGCGCGGTGCCCTGCTCCCAGCGGGCCAGCGCGTCGGCCGGCTTCACCCACGCGGCCTCCGACAGCTCCCCGGGCCAGCACTCGGCCTGGGCGTACTCGGGCGTCTCCACCAGGTAGAAGAAGGTGTCGAAGCGCACGGGGGCGAACTCCGGCGTCACCCACCGCCCCGCGTCCGGGAAGTCCTCCGCCCGGAGCACCAGGCCATGCCGCTGGAGCAACTCCGACCACGTGCTCCGCTTCTCCAGCAGCGCGCGGCGGGCTTCCCGCACGTCCTCCGGGCTCAGCCGCCGGGCGCCCTCGGCCACCAGCACCCCGGCCTCCTCGAGCAGCTCGCGCGCCGCCGCCACCCGCAGCGCCGCGTCCTGCCCCGAGGCCCCGCGCACCGGCACCAGCGCGTCCGTCTTGTCCACCTTGCCGCCAGGGAAGGCATAGAAGCCCCCGGCGAAGGCGAGCGCCTTCTCGCGCCGCACCCAGAAGACCTCCACGCCCTCCGGCGTCCTGCGGTAGGGCACCACCACCGACGCGGGCCTCGTCGCCGCCACGGGGGGCGGCGGGGGCATCCCGGGAAACGCCTCGCTCATGATTGAACCGCCTGTCCCAACAGCCGCGCCATCATGTTGCGCGCGTCCTCGATTTGATCCGGCCGGACGTACAGCCGCGACAGCCTCACCGCGCCGCTGTAGCGCTGGTAGAGCGGCGTGTAGCGGGCCACCTCCGTCAGCCGGCCGGTGGACATGTCGGCGATGAAGAGGCTCGGGCCCGAGCCCTCCGAGAAGTACTTGGAGAGCACCCCCTTGGACTCCACCGTGAAGTGCTCGAAGCCGCCCGTCACCAGCGCGCTGCGCAGCACCTCGAGGTCATAGCCCACGTCCCGCTCGGTGAACTGCGCCAGCAGCTTGAAGCCCCGGCGCGTGGAGATGCGCTCGGCCCACTGGTTCCTCGAGCGCCGCAGCGTGTACCAGAGCGCCACGTCGTCGCAGGTGAGGAAGGCCTCCGGGTCCGAGGGAATCTCGAACTCGCCGGGCGCCTCCTCGTAGTAGCGCCGCAGCATGTAGTCGAAGTTCACCGAGGTGTGGTGGTAGTAGACGGAGACGAACATGTGGTAGCGGCTGAGGAGGAAGTCCTCGAAGGCGAACGCCGCCGCCCGGCTCAGCGCCAGGTAGACGCGCCCATCCTTCACCGCCGGATTCAGGTTCGAAATGAGCCAGTCCATGTCGTACCGGCCGTAGTTGACTCCCGTATAGAAGGAGTCGCGCACCAGGTAGTCCATGCGGTCCGCGTCCAGCTCGCCGGAGACGATGGCGCGCAGGAGCGGCGTCCAGTCCACCCCCCCGTGCGAGAAGCCAGGGTCCTGCGGCGCCCGGGCCCCGGTGATGAGGCCCACCACCGCCGCGGGGGTGATGCCCATCGGCCCATAGCGCTGCTCGATGATGGGGGTGAGCGAGCTGTCCAGCAGGAGCTTGGCGGTGAAGTCCTCGTGGGTGGCCTGCTCTCCCTCCGCCACGGCATCCAACCAGGGGGGCAGCCGCAGGGAGGCTCGCGACGGGGCGATGCGCTCCGAGGCGTGGGAGAGCGGCATGTGGCCCAGGTCATGACACAGCACGGCCAGACGCACCGCGGCACTGAAGCGGCCGCGAATGTCCACGGGGAGACTGGAGCGGCCGGTGACGGCCTGGAAGACTCGGGAGGCGACGTGCATCGCGCCCAGGGAGTGGGCGTGCCGGGTGTGGGTAGCGCCGGGGAAGGCCAGGTCGCCGAAGCCCAACTGCCGGACGTGGCGCAGCCGCTGGTAGTAGCGGCTGTCGATGACGGCCTTCTCCTCGTCACTCACGTCGATGGTGCCGTGAATGGGGTCGCGAATCCGCATGGTTCTCCTCTCATACTTCCGGGACCAGCTCGGCGGCCAGCCAAACGGGCCATCTGTGAACTGTCATCCCCCGGGGGGACGTGCTAACCCTCGCCGCCGCACACGCACCGCGCATGCATATCGCCATCCTGTACAACCGAGACCATGAGCTGTTGGAGGACGACCCGGGTCGGGAGGCGCGAGAAGACGTGACGCGCGTGGCTTCCGCCCTGTCGGACGCCCTCTCCCACGGGGACACCCACGCCGAGCCGCTCGCCGTCGAGGGCTCCGGCCTGGAGTTCGTGGACACGCTCGCCCGGATGCAGCCCGACCTGGTCATCAACCTCTGCGAGTCCGTGGCCGCGGATGCCCGGGGCGAGATGGTCATCCCCTGCCTGCTGGACATGCTCGGGCTGCCCTATACCGGCTCGCCGGCGCTCTCGCTGGGGCTGGCGCTGCACAAGGACAAGGCCAAGGAGCTGCTCAAGGCGCGCGGCGTGTCCACGCCGGGGTTCGCCCGGTTGGACCGCGTCGAGGACGTGGCCACGCTGGAGCTGCCCTTCCCGCTCATCGTCAAGCCCGCGCGCGAGGACGCCAGCGTGGGCATTACGAGCGACTCGGTGGTGCACGACCGGGCCTCCCTGGGCCGCGCCGTGGAGGCCGTGCTGCGCACCTTCCACCAGCCCGCCCTCGTGGAGCAGTTCATCCCCGGGCGCGAAATCTACGTGCCGCTGCTGGGCAACCACCCGCGCCGGGCGCTGCCCCTGACGGAGATCCGCTTCGGCAAGCTCTTCGAGGACCGGCCCAACATCGTCACCTACGCGGCGAAGTGGGAGTCCGAGTCGCCCGACTACCAGAACACCCCCACCGCGCCCTGCCTGCTGGAGGACGCCGCGCTGGAGGCCCGCCTGGTGCGCACGGCGATGGATGCCTTCGCCGCCCTCGAGTGCCAGGACTACGGCCGCGTGGACCTCCGGGTGACTCCGGAGGGCGTGCCCTACGTCATCGACATCAACCCCAACTGCGACCTCCACCCGGAGGCGGGATTCGCCAAGGCCGCTCGCGTGGCCGGCATCGACTACCCCGCACTGGCCAACCGGCTGGTCGAGATCGCACTAGAGAGAGCCCATGCCCATGGACATCCGACCGCTCGAAGGAAAGGACCGGGAGCCACTCGCCTCCCTGATCCGTCGAATCGAAACGTTCTCGCAGGAAGAAATGGGAGTCGCGATCGAGCTCGTCGATCTCGCGCTTCAGCCGAATAACCCCGACTACAAGATTCTCGTCGCGGACCGGGACGGCTCGCTGGTGGGGTACGTGTGCTACGGCCCCACGCCGATGACGGAGGGGACGTACGACCTGTACTGGATCGCGTCCGACCCGACGGTGCGTGGGCAGGGCATCGGCGCCTCGCTGATCTCCGGCATGGAGGCGGACCTGCGCCGCATCCAGGCCCGCATCATCCGCGTGGAGACGAGCGCCACCGAGGCCTACGGTCCCACCCGCGGCTTCTACGCCTCCATGAAGTACACCGAGGAGGCGCGCATCCGCGACTTCTACAAGGTTGGCGACGACCTCATCATCCTCACCAAGCGGGTCTGACGAGCCACCCGCCCCCGCGCCGGAGCGCAGCCAGCGATGCGACTTCCCAGCAGAGTCCTCCTTCCCGTGGGCGCCGCGCTGCTGAGCCTGGCGCTCGTGCAGTGCAAGCAGCAGGAGCCCGCGCCCCGGGCGGCCCCCGTCCAGGCCCGGACGACGCAGCAGCCCCAGGAGCAGCAGGCGCAACAGGCGCAGGCTCCGGCCACCGTGTCCGACGTGCTCAAGGCCCCCCGTCCCCAGGGCGGCGAGTACCTGGGCCTCTACCTGGTGGACAAGAAGGTGGGCTACGTCTTCAACGACCTGGCCCTCGTCCCGGGCCGCGCGGACCGGGTGCGCAGCATCAACGAGCTGCACTTCAAGGCGCAGGTGGGTGCCCGGCTCTCCGAGCGCGTCCACCGGGAAGAGCGCATCTACGAGTCGCGGCCCGGCGGCAAGCTGGTGGCCTTCACCATCGAGCAGCGGGGTGACGGCGGCAACCAGACGCTGGTGGGTACGGTGATGGCCGGCGGGATGAGCGTGGTGCGCAAGCGTCCGGGCCTGCCGGACGAGACGGTGAACCTGCCAGCCACGACGGAGTTGGTGGAGGACGCCGACCAGGTGCGCGTGGCGCTGCTGCGCCAGACGAGCGTGAGCGGCAGCGCGCTGGATGGGACGGACCTCGGCACCTACAAGATGAGCACCACGGTGCAACCGGCCGAGGAGCGGCTCATCAGCGGCGTCAAGGTGAAGGTGGGCAAGGCCGTCAGCCTGTCGGAGAAGGAGAAGGTGCCCGTCACGGCGTGGGTGGCCGAGGACGGACGCCTGCTGGAGCTGGAGTACGGCCAGACGATGAAGGCCCGCGCCGAGCCCGAGGACGTGGCGAAGCGGCTGGACATGGTGGAGGTGTTCGGCCTCACGCGCGTCGTGCTGCCCAGGGCCCTCCCCCCCGAGGCGCAGGCCATCCCCGGACAGGTGAAGCTGGTGGTGGAGAACCTGCCGGAGAAGTTCCAGCGCGACACCTACCGGCAGACGTACCAGGCGCAGCCGGACGGGCGCGTGCTGGTGACGCTGTCGGCGCGGCCCCCCGAGCCGAAGAAGCTCGCGCCCAGGCCCCTCAAGGACCCCGAGGGCGGCGAGAACCTCAAGAGCTCCATCATCGTCGAGAGCGACAGCACGCAGATCCGCGAGCTGGCCGCGCAGCTGGTGGGCACCGAGAAGGACGCCTACACGGCGGCGAAGAAGATCGTCGGCTGGGTGGCCACGAACCTGAAGAAGGACTACGGGGCGAGCGCGGACCGGGCCACTGACGTGCTGCGTCAACGCAAGGGGGACTGCACGGAGCACTCGCTGCTGACGGTGTCCCTGCTGCGCGCCTCGGGCATCCCCGCACGGAGGGTGGATGGCGTCATCTACATGGTGAACCAGGACGGGGTGCCCGCCCTCTACTGGCACGAGTGGGTGGAGGCCTTCGTGGGCGAGTGGACCCAGATGGACCCCACCTTCAACCAGGAAGTCGCGGATGCCACCCACTTCGGGGTGGGCCAGGAGGCAAACGCGGAAATCACCCCGCTGATCGGCTCCCTCAAGGTCGTCGAGGTGAAATAGGGGGGGCCAGGAACCCCCCCTCTTGGCAACACGTTGGGGAGTCGACTATGGAGCCCCTGCCTTTGTGGCAATCATTACGGGGGTTACATGAACAAGTTGACTCAGAAGTTCCTGGCGGTCTCGCTGCTCGCCCTCGCGGGCTGTGAGGGCGAGGCCAACAGTGGCCGGCTCGTGGGCTTCATCGTGGACGGCCAGACCGGTCAGCGGTTGAACTTCTTCAAGGAGACGGGCGAGAAGGGCAACCTGGGCGACGACGCCGACGCCACGAGCCAGGTGTACGCGATCATCGACGGTGAGTTCCGCCGGGCGAAGCCGTGCGGCCGCGGCGATCTGAACGACAAGAACGCCATCGAGGCGGACGGTTGCTTCCAGATCGACAACATCCCCGAGGGGATGACCATCCCCGTCTTCGCGCAGGCCCCGGGCTACGAGCGCTTCGTCGGTGAGTACACCTACGCGCTGCTCGACTACGATCAGGAGCACGCGCAGAAGGTGGCCAACATCCGGCTGTTCCCCAAGGGCTTCTCGGTGGACTACCGGCTCAACGTGAGCTTCAACAACAACCCGGTGCCCAACGCGCAGGTCATCTGCCAGTACACGCCGACGACCGCCAACACGCTGCAGGTGTCGGGCATCTTCATGGATCCGGTCACCACCGGGACCACCACCGTCACCGCCACGACCAATGCGGATGGCGTGGCGGCCATCCCGGGCTCGGCGCTCGTCAATGGCGCGAGCTACCGCTGCGAGGCGGTGATGGCGCAGTCCATGGACGGGCTGACGCTGTCGGGACAGGGCAACTTCACGGCCGGCGTGAGCCAGGCCGAGCAGCGCATGACGATGACCACCAGCGGCTCGACCGACACCCTGCTCTACGCGGTGCGCTCCAACGCGGACGACACCAGCAAGCTGATGGGCGCGGACGGCAAGCTGATCATCACCTTCAACCGCGCCGTGGAGATCGTCCCGGGCACGGCGGACTGCCAGTACGCCACGGCCTCCATCGGCTTCCCGGACGCCGACGGTGTCACGGGCGCCATCTACCCGACGCCCGCGGGCTCCACCACCAACGGCGTGTCGGAGTCCGTCACCGCGGACATCTCCACCGACGGCCTCACGCTGACGCTGGGCTTCAAGGCGGAGCGGCCGTTCGATCCGGATGATCGCGGCACCTACGTCAACTTCAGCGGCATCATCGTGCGTCCGCGCGGCACCACGTCCTCCTCCGAGATCCGCGCCATCGGTGGCGTGGGCGCGTGCCCGGCCGTCGCCGGCTACAGCGTGGGCGACGTATCCA
The DNA here is from genome assembly GCF_057119385.1 of Archangium sp. Taxonomy (NCBI): domain Bacteria; kingdom Pseudomonadati; phylum Myxococcota; class Myxococcia; order Myxococcales; family Archangiaceae; genus Archangium; species Archangium sp. Next base: position 46,445 of record NZ_DBNGVP010000190.1, read on the forward strand.
ACCTGCGCACGGGCGGCTCCGATCAGCTCAACTACATCCAGCTCTTCTGAGCCTCGGATGGTGAGCCCGGAGCGAGCGGAAGCCATCGCTCGCTTCGGGTAGGAGCGGACGCTCATGGCCACACAGGGCCATGGGCTCCGCTCATGAAGTGAGCTTTCTCGCGAGCTCGCCCGGATCCTTCATGGGCGGCTCGCAGGCGAAGTGGCGGCACAGGTACGCGGCGCCCTGGCCTCCTACCGGCTCGCGGCCCTCGAAGGTCTCCCGCATCGACGGCGGCACCGGCGCTCCCGGCTCCTTCCACGCGAAGGCGAAGGTCGGAGCGTAGGCCGCCCGCGTCACCGACAGCAGCGGCTCCACCGCTTCCCGGCTCCCCGAGAAGGTGACGCTCGGTGCGCCCTCCACCAGCGCGTCCGCGGCCAGTCCCAGGTGCCCGTAGCCCATCGGGTTCTGCCGCAGCTGCTCGCGCATGCGCGAGACGTAGCGCTCGGCCAGGTCCAGGTACTGCTTGTTGCCCGTCAGCGCCGCCAGCGCCACCTGCGCCTCCGTCAGCGTCGAGGCCCCCGAGGGAAACGCGTTGTCGAACGTCGCGTAGGTGGCCACCACCAGGTCCTGCTGCTCCCTGGGCGCCGTCAGGTACGCCTGCTTCTCCCCATCCCAGAAGCGCGCCTCCGCCGCCTTCACCAGCGCCTGCGCCGCCTCCAGGTACTTCGGCTCGAAGGTGGCCTGGTACAGCGCCGTCAGCCCCGAGGCCAGGTCCCCGTAGTCCTCGAGGAACCCCGGGATGCGCGCCTGCCCCTCCTGGTACGAGCGCAGCAGCCGCTGCCCGTCCCACAGCTCCTTCAACAGGAAGTCCGCCGCCCGCCGCGCCACGTCCACCCAGTCCGCCCGCTCGAAGACGCGTCCCGCGAAGGCCAGGCCCCGCATCATCAGCCCGTTCCACCCCGCGAGGATCTTCTCGTCCCGCCCCGGCTTCACCCGCTTCTCCCGCGCCTCGAAGAGCTTGCGCCGGGCCTCCCCCAGCCGCGCCGCCACCTCCTCCACCGGGAGCTGGAAGTCCTTCGCCAGCGTCTCCACCGGCACCACCGCCTCGAGCACCGTCGCGCCGTGCTCGAAGTTGCCTCCCGGGGAGAGCCGGAAGTGGCGCAGCGCCAGCTCGGCCAGCTCCGGCGTCAGCACCTCCCTCACCTGCTCGGGCTTCCAGACGAAGAACTTCCCTTCCTCGCCCTCGCTGTCCGCGTCCTGCGTGGCGTAGAAGCCGCCGCGCGCGTCCGTCATCTCGCGCCGCACGTACTCCGCCGTCTCCTCCACCACCTTGCGCCACAGCGGCCTCGGCGCCACCTGGTACGCCTCCGTGTACAGGTGCAGCAGCTGTGCGTTGTCGTACAGCATCTTCTCGAAGTGCGGCACCGTCCACCGCTCGTCCACCGAGTAGCGGTGGAACCCTCCCCCCAACTGGTCGTAGATGCCGCCGAGCGCCATCCGCTCCAGCGTCAGCAACACCGCTTGCTTCAGCGCCTCGTTGCCACTGTTGCGCCGCCAGGCCCGGAGCATCAGCGCCACGTTCATCGGGTTGGGGAACTTGGGCGCGCCACCGAAGCCCCCGTTCACCCCGTCCACCCGGCGCAGCATGGACTCGCCCATGGCCACGATGTCCTCGCCCTTCAGCGTCCCCGCCACCGCGTCCAGGCCGTAGCCGGCCAGCTCGCCCAGTCCCTCGCGGAACTCCTCCGACTGCCGCAGCACCTCCTCGCGCTTCGCCGTCCACGCGTTGTGCAGCGCCTCCAGCACCTTCGGGAAGCCCGGCCTCCCGTACTTGTCTCCCGGCGGGAAGTACGTGCCCCCGTAGAAGGGCAGCAGGTCCGGCGTCAAAAACACCGTCAGCGGCCACCCACCGCCCTGCCCCATCAGCTGCACCACGCCCTGGTAGATTTGATCCACGTCCGGCCGCTCCTCGCGGTCCACCTTCACGTTGATGAACCACTCGTTCATCAACCCGGCGATGGTGGGGTCCTCGAAGGACTCGTGCGCCATGACGTGGCACCAGTGGCAGGCCGAGTAGCCCACCGACAGCAGGATGGGCTTGTTCTCCGCCCGGGCCCGCGCGAAGGCCTCGTCCCCCCAGGGGTACCAGTCCACCGGGTTCGACGCATGCTGGCGCAGGTAGGGCGACGGCTCTCGCGCGAGGCGGTTCTTCGCACCGGAAGACGGAAGCTGGGCCACGGGATGCTCCTGACGAAGGGGGCGGGCTCACTGTGATAAGGGGCGCACACGGCGCGAGCAAGCGCCTCCGAGCGTGCGTGTCCCCCGGTACCCTTCCGAGTGTTCAAGGCCGGGTGGAAAAGGGGCTGGGCAAATGCCCCGGGTTGCGCTTTGTCCTGGGTCGTGGCCGAGCCCCTCCCCACCCGTGCCCCCTCCCCCGTGACGCTCAGCCTCGTGCTGCTGGCGGTGAGCGCCGGGGTGCGGCTCGCGCTCGCCTTCGGCACGGACATCTACTTCGACGAGGCCTACTACTGGCAGTGGGCCCAGCACCTCGACTGGGGCTACTACGATCACCCGCCCCTGGTGGCCTGGCTCATCGCCGCGCTCGGCATCCGGCTCACGGCGCTGCTGTGCGGCGCGGGCACCGTGGCCGCGGTGTGGGGACTCGCCCGGGACGTGTACGGAGACAGGGAAGCGGCCTGGCGCGCGGCGGCGCTGTGGAGCGTGGTGCCCGCGGGCGTCCTCGCCGGAGTCTGGGCCACGCCCGACACGCCCCTGCTGCTCTGCTGGGTGCTCGCGCTGTGGGCGCTGTACCGCGAGCGGTGGGTGCTGGCGGGGCTCGCCTGCGGGCTGGCGCTGCTGTCCAAGTACCCGGGCGTCCTGCTCGCCGCGGCCTTCGTCGCCGCCTGCGTGCGCGCGCGCCGCCTGCCCGCGGGAGCGTGGCTCACCGCGCTGCTCGGGGTGCTGCTCTTCCTGCCCGTCGTGCTGTGGAACGCGCGGCATGACTGGGTGGGCTTCGCCTTCCAGCTCAAGCACGGCCTCGGGGGCACCGGGGGCTGGCGCAGCTTCGGGGAGTTCCTCGCCGGCCAGCTCGCGCTCGGCGGCCCCGTGCTGCTGGCGTTGACCGTTGTGTACGTCCTCCGCGGCCCAAGGGAGCAGTTCCTCCTGCGCGCGGCGGCGGCCGCTCCCCTGCTCCTCTTCGGCTACGCGTCCATCCGCACCCGGGGCGAGGCCAACTGGCCGGCCGCCGCGTACCTCTCCGCGTGCGTGGGACTCGCGGGCATGCGCCCCGGGTGGTTCCGCGCCGCGGCGCTCGTCAACCTGGCCGGAGTGCTCGCGGTGGGCTCGCACCTGCTCTTCCCCGTGCTGCGCTTCGAGCGCGACGTGCCCCTGGCCCGCACCCACGGCTGGTCCGTGCTGGCCCGGCTCGCCGAGCCCTCGCGGCTCTTCCCCGGACTCGAGCGCGAGGACGTGGCCGGCGTGTTCTCCCCCAGCTACCAGCTCGCCTCCGAGGTGGCCCGGTACGCCCGGCTGCCCACGAGCACCGCGGGCGGCGCCCGCTACAGCCAGTATGACCTCTGGCCCAGACCGGCGGTGGCGCCCGGCCAGGACGCGTTGTGGCTCACCGAGGACAAGCCGCCTCCCGAGGAGCTGACGGCGCGCTTCGCCTCGGTGGAGGGGCCGGTGGAGCTGCCCGCCGACTTCCGGGGGCGCCGCGTGCACACCTTCTTCGTCTGGCGGCTGCGCGACGCGAGGCCCTGAGGCCCGGCCCGGACGGCCGCTCCGCCACATCCGCTATGCTGCGCCGCTCCTTCCCTTCCGTGGAGCACGCGATGCAGCGCAGCCGACTCGCCGTCCTGCTGTTTCTCCCGTTGGTCTTCGCCACCGGATGTCCCGACCCCCAGTGCAAGGACGACTCCTGTGACGGCGGCGATGCCGGACTGGACGCCGGAGTGGATGGCGGCGCCGTCGACACGGGGGACTTCGAGGCCAACGGTCCCCTCGCCAACTGCCACTTCATCCAGGGCACCACGGGCACGCAGTGTGGGGAGCTCCCCAGCTTCGACCTGTCCGCGTGCCCGCGCTCCACGCTCGGCGGCGCCAGCCAGGAAGGCGTCTTCACCACGCACCTGCGCGGCGAGCAGAACGATGGCGGCGCGCGCTACTACATGCAGAGCCATTCGCTGCGCAATGACGGCGGCGTCGAGACCTTCAACAGCTGGTCCACACTCAGCCCCACCATGAACCTCACCAAGCAGTTCGCGAATGACACCTGGTTCGTGGCGCGGCACACCACGAGCCGGCTCGCGGACGGCGGCACGAGCAACGTCACGTGGGGCTATGCCGGCTGCGAGGCCCAGGACACCAACCACGTCACCGGGTGCTACGCCGTGTGCCGCAACGGGCAGACCACGGAGGTGGGCACCTTCAAGACGGCCCGCATCGTGCCCGCGCGCAACGAGAGCGAAGCCAACGGGCTCACGCTCGTCTCCGAGTCGCCCATCAACGACATGTACGCCCCGAGCTACACCTTCGGCCTCCCGGTGGACGTCTACGTCACGAAGAGTCACGCGTATGTCGTGTCGCTCGAGGGCTCGTACCAGGGCTGGGGCGGCCTGTCGGTCTTCGACGTGAGCAACCCCGCGCACCCGCGGCTCGTCAATCAGATCTCCGCCGAGAACGGCTACTGGAACGGCGTCTGGGCCAAGGGAGACGCCCTGTACATCGCCAGCGGCAAGCACGGCGTCATCACCTACGACATCTCCAACCCCGCCAACCCCGTCCTCTCCCACGTGCAGGTCCAGGAGAACGTGGACGCCCACACCGTCTTCGTCGAGGGCAACCACCTCTACGCCATGGGGGCTCCGACGCGCATCTATGACATCTCCACGCCGACCGCGCCCGTGCTGCTCGGCCGCTACGTGCCGCCCGGCGCCGAGTCCTATCCGTACGCCTACGTGCACGATGCCTTCGTCTACAAGGGCCGGATGTACAGCTATTACTGGTCCTACGGCATGCAGATCAGCGACGTCTCCCAGCTGAGCAACGAGCAGGGGCCCGTGGCGCTCGGTAGCTACCGCTACGGCATCCACCGCGATGGCAGCCCGATGCTCAGCTACGCCCGCAGCCACGCGGGCGCCGTGGGCACCTACGTGGACCGGCTCATCGCCTTCGAGGGCGGCGAGACCTGGGGCGCCCACCTGCGCGTGCTCGACGTCACCGACCCCACGCAGGTGAAGCTCATCTCCCGCTACCGCCTGCGCGAGGAGGCCTCCATCCACAACATGATCCTCGATGAGGCCCGCAAGCGGCTCTACATCGCCTACTACCATGAGGGTGTCCGCGTCCTCGACGTCGCCAACCCCGCCCAGCCGCGGGAGATCGGCTACTTCAACACCTTCCGCTCCGAGGACCCGATGCGCGGCCTGGGCTTCTACGAGGGCGCCATCGGCATCCGCGTCCCCAAGGCGCCGGACGTCACCCCCCTCAACGCGGGCCTGATCTACGTCGTCGATACCTCCCGCGGTCTGATGATCCTGCGCGAGACGAAGTGAGAAACCGGGAATCGGGGTGAGCGGCCGAGCAGACCCTCACCCCGGCCCTCTCCCAGAGGGAGAGGGAGCACGTTGAATGATTCCGTCCCCGCGGGCTTCCTCCTAGAGTGAACCCGCTCCCATGAACCTGCTCCTCGTCGCCATCGGGTTGTCCAAGGTGATCTTCGGTGGGCTGGTGGCCGCGCTCGGCATCTGGCTCGCGTTCCGCGGTCTCAACCGGCTGCTCGGCACGGACCCGACCGTCGACCTGCGCCAGGGCAATGCCGCCGCCGGAATCGTCCACGCCGCCAGCCTGCTCGCCCTCGGCGTGCTGGTGAACAACGCCGTCGGCGCCACCTTCGACGCCGTGGACCTCACCTTCCGCGGCACCTCCGTCGCGCCCGGGGCCCTGGCCCGGCTCACCTTCTTCGCCCTCACGCACGTGGGCGTGGCCCTGCTCGTGGGCACCGGGGTGCTCGCGCTCGGCGTGCTCCTCTTCGACAAGATGACTCCCGGCGTCGACGAGCTCGCCGAGGTGCGCCGCGGCAACGTGGCGCTCGCGCTCGTGCTGGCCGCCATCCTCCTCGTGCTCGCGCAGCTCACCGCGCCGGGCCTCCAGGCCACCCTCAACGGCCTCATCCCCTTCCCCGAGCTTCCCCCCTCCACCTTCCAGTCTCCTTCCTGACCGTCCTTGGCCGACCCGCCGACCAGCCCGCGGAAGACGCTCCTCCAGCTCTTCCTCGCCCTCTTGCTCGTCTCGAGCTGCTGCTTCCTCGGGCTGCGCTGGCTCGCTACGCCCGGAGTCGGCTCGCACACCCCCGCGCCAGGCTCGGCCCTGCCTCCCGAGCTGCCCGATACCCGGGGCACCCACCTCGGCATGGTGCTCGTGCCCGACTCCACGCCGCTGAGCCAGGCCCGCACCTATGAGTGGCGCGCCGAGTCGCTCCTGCCTCCCGAGTACCGGGTGGGCTACGGCCTCGGGACGTCGCTCGCGAGCACGCTGGAGGGGCAGCACCGGGCCTATGGCCGGAAGATGCGCTTCCGCGCGCTGAGCCACGCCCGCTTCACCTACCAGGCCCCGCCCGGGTGCCAGCAGGACATGCGCTGCATCTACGCCGAGCTCATGCGCAGCAACGCCGAGCCCGTGCACGCGCTGGGCACCCGCTTCGTCGAGCACATCCGCGCGCGGCACCTGGACTCCCTGGAGGCCGCCGAGCTCATCATCAGCTTCGTCCAGCGCATCCACTACGTGGAGCCCGAGGGAGAGCCCTTCGGCGTCATCCCGCCCGCGCTCGTCGCCGCGCGGGACGAGGGCGATTGCGACTCCAAGGCCGTGCTCGCGGTGATGCTGCTGCGCCAGGCGGGCATCGACGCGGCCATCCTCTACTCGGACCCGCTCGCCCACGCCGCCGTGGGCGTGGCCCTGCCCGTGCACGTGCGCGGCCCGCCCTTCCGCCTCGGCGGCCGCGTGTACCGCTACGCGGAGCTCACCACCGAGGGATGGCCCCTCGGGATGATTCCGCCCCAGCACGACAAGCCCCACTTGTGGAAGGTTCTGCCCCTGCCGGAACTGCCCGGGGAGACGGGCTCGCCTGTTGATGGGGTGGACACTCCCGTGCCCGGAGACGTGGAGTAGTCGAAGCGGCATCTGGCCCGAAGGGTGGGTTCCCCGAGCACGCCCGGGGACGAAGCTTCACCTCCCAACCCCGAGGCGCCCCCCCGCCGAGCCCTTCTTCATCCACCGTACTTCTTCACTCGCATTGGCTCGCTCCGTTGCGTCCCGTTCGACACTCGGGTCGCACCGGAGTGCGTGGTGGGCACCCCTTACCGGAGGTCGCCGTGCCGTCCATCTCCCGCTGGCTCATCCTGTCGTTGCTCGGCCTGTGGACCCTACCCGCCTGCCTCGCGCTGCCTCCCGAGCAGGAGGACGAAGCCGCCCTCGAGGCACCCGCTCCCGAGCCACAACACGTGGCCCAGGCCCTCACGGGGAGTGACGGGCTCGCCACCCCGGGCTGCCTCGCCGGGCCCCTGCTGTCCGCCCTCGGAAAGAGCCGCGTGCTCGTCGGCGGGAAGATGAGCGATGCCATCGCCTCGCAGGCGCCGTTCGACGTCCGCTACCTGTACCTCGCGGGTGGGTTGTTCGACTCGGCCGAGCCCTGTGGCTCGTGTCTGAGCTGCACCGCCCAGGCGCACTCCTGCTCCAACGCGAGCGGTGGCTGCGCGTGGTGGGGCTGCTGGCAGTGGGACCAGCAGGCCCCGGGGCAGTACCTGCGCGACTTCCTCCAGGCCGCCGCCGCCCGCCGGCAGATTCCGATGATCACCTACTATGAGATCCTCCACGCCAGCGGCGCCGTCGATGGGACCGCCGAGGTGCTGCGGGTGGTGGATGTCTCGCTCATGCGGCGCTACTTCAACGACTGGCGCTTCGTGCTGAAGCAGATTGGAAGCTCCACCGCGCTGCTCCACCTCGAGCCGGACTTCTGGGCCTACGCGCAGTTCCTCGCCGTGGATCCCCGCCTGCTGCCCGCGGCCGTCGCCTCGGCCAATCCCACTGACTGCGGGCATCTGCCGAACTCGGTGGCTGGGATGGGGCGCTGCCTCATCTCCATGGCTCGCAAGTACGCACCCAACGCCAAGGTGGGCCTGCATGCCTCGGCGTGGGCCACGAAGATCGACGCCCACCTCAACACCAACCCGCTGTTCGACGTAACGGTCGAGGCCCGCAAGGTGGCCGACTTCCTGAGCCTGTGCGGCGCCGCCGAGGGAGACTTCGTCGTCGTCGAGGCCAGTGACCGCGATGCCCAGTGGTACGAGGTCACCACGGGCACCCGGCGCTGGTGGGACCCGAGCAACTTCAACTACCCCAGCTTCCGCCAGGCCTTCACGTGGTCCAAGGCCCTCTCCGAGCGGCTCGGAAAGCCCCACCTGTGGTGGCAGCTCCCCGTGGGCAACATGTCCCTGCCCGGCACCTGGGAGCAGTGGCGCGACAACCGGCTGGACTACTTCTTCGACCACCCCGACCAGGTCGCCGCCGCTCATGGGTTCGGCATGGTGTTTGGCGCCGGCATGGAAGGACAGACCAATCCCTCCACCGATGGCGGGAACTTCGTGCGGCGCTCGAAGGCCTATTTCTCCAGTGGCGGGCAGCCCGTGTGTCCCTCGGGACTGAGTGAGACGCGGTAGGGGGCACGGGTTCAAGTCCCGTACTCCTCGCCAATAGAAGGGCCCGGAATCAAGAGGGAAACCTCAACGATTCCGGGCCCTTCGCCTTTTCTCATCCACCTGTCTTTCCCGGCGTCGCGGAGCCCGTCTCCAGCATGTCTCCAGAAAGCTGGGGGTCCGCTGTGTCGAGCAGGCTGATGGCCGCGTCCTTCGCCGCCGGGGTGAGGTGCATGTACCGCTGCGTGGTGGTGAGGCTCTCGTGGCCCGCCAGCTCCTGGATGGCCTTGGCGGGAGCCCCACGCATCGCCAGCCGCGAGCAGAAGGTATGCCGGAGGATGTGGAGCGCCCCGGTGACCGGCAGCCCGGCCCGTGTCTGTGCCTTCTTCATCCAGCGGGAGACGGTGGCCCTGGCCACGGGCTCGCCGTCGTCGCGGTAGAGCACCCGGGCCCCTCGCAGGTGACGGTTGGCCGCCAACAACGCCGCCAGCCGCTTCGTCATCGGCACCCGGCGATCCCGTCCGCCCTTGGGCACGGTGACGTGGCCGCGCCACTCGGCCTGCCGGATGTGGAGCTGGCCCCGGCGGAAGTCGATGTCCGGCCACTCCAGCGCGATGATCTCCCCGCTGCGCAGCCCCGCATCACCCCCGAGGAGCACCATGAGCTGAATGCGCCAGTCCAACTTGCCCGCCGCCTCCACCAGCCGCTCGTACTCCGCGAAGTCGTAGAAGGCCATGGTGGGCTTGGGCGCCTTCAACAGCTTGATGCTCGCGGGCAGCTTGTCGAGCACGCCCCACTCCACGGCCACCTTCAACAGCCGGTTGAACACCGTGAGGACGTTGTTCACCGTCTTGGTGGACAGGTCGCGCAGTGAGCCTGCCCCGGTTTTGTGGACACACCTCATAAGTCGGCTACACGGGAGGTAGTGTTCATGGAGCGAAGGAAGAGGCGGAGTTTCACCCCGGAGTACAGGGCCGATGCGGTCCGACTGGTGCGC
>NZ_DBNGVP010000191.1:0-59917 GCF_057119385.1 Archangium sp.
TGCAGAAGGAGCAGGAGCTGACCCAGCTCATCACGCAGATGATGAAGCAGATGCACGAGATGGCGATGTCCGTCATCCGCAACATCGGCGGCTGATAGAGCGCCAGAGGCGAATAGAGCCCCTGGCAATCGGGTAGTCCGAGCCGGTCTCGCGGTCCTCGATAAGAGGGCTCGCGGGACCGGTTTCGTTTTTTGGGGCCTCGCGTCCGCACTTCCCCCTGGTGGCCGCTGCGCGTCTCCTCCGCGGCTGCCTGCCCCGGAAAATGCTCCGGAAAATCCCCGGGAAATTCCGAAGAGGCGATGGCGCGCACCTGGAGCTCCCTCCTCGGAGGATGAATCACCTGCTCGCGCTCCACCGATGCGCCATCGTCCACGGCCTCGGCGGAAGATGGAGCGCCAGTCAGCCAGGCATCCCGAACGGCCTCGCGGGGCCCCTCTCCAGAGAGGGCCGGGCGGGGCCGGTTTCGTTTGGAGCCTCCTTTTCCCGGGGTGCCGGGCTTGACGGCCTCCCGACCCGTGGTTTCCACTCGCGACCCTGGGGGACGGCAGGGGCTTCCTGGGCGGAAAAATCAATTCCGTAAGTCCACAGGAAACCTTTGGTGGGGTGGCTCGATAATGGAAATAACTGAAGCACAGCGGGCGGCGCTTCGGCGCCACCCCCACAACCCGAAGTTCTGACCTGGTGCGAAGAGCCTTCTGCGCGCCTGAGAAAGAAAGGACGAAACATCATGTCGACCAAGATCGGTGGTTCTCCGAACCCTGTGACCACGGCCCGGACCACGACGGCCGAACTGCAGACCCTGGGTGCCACCAAGGACGCCGGCCAGGTTCAGACCACGGCCGCCACCACGGCCGCCAACGCCGCCAACAACACGGTCGAGACCGATGTGTTCCGCACCGACCGGTCCATCATGGACATCTTCCGCTCGGTCGTCGGCAACGGTGGTCCCGCCACCCCCACCCCTCCGGCTCCCTCGGACTCCTCCCACCCCTCCGGCAGCCTGAAGACGGACTCCAAGGGCGTCATCACCACCCCCGGCGGCTACAAGATCGAGGCCACCAGCCAGTTCGAGTGGAAGATCACCGGTCCGGACGGCAAGAACACCCGCGTCTGGGGCGACCCGCACGTGGACGAGGGTGACGGTGGCAAGTGGGACTTCAAGCGCGACAGCACCTTCGTGCTCGGCGACGGCACCCGCATCAACTGCACCACCGCCCCCTACGGCAACGGCATGACGGTCTCCGCCAAGCTGGAGATCATCTCCGGCAACGACCGCGTGCAGGTCACCGACATCGACAAGGGCAAGGGCAAGACCGGCCCCGTCACCCAGGACGGCTTCGCCAACGTCAACAGCTTCGGTGGCAAGGACGTGTTCGTCATGGGCAAGGAGACCGACGACTGGTCCTTCACCGGCAAGGAGATCATCGGCAGCAACAACGGCGGCGAGTCCTTCAAGCTCGGCAACGACCTGGCCCCCGGCACCACCAAGCCCACCACCAAGCCGGGCGACACCACCAAGCCGGGTGGCTTCCTCGGCAAGCTCGGCGACCTCTTCAAGCAGATGTCCAAGCTGTTCGACACCCTGCGCAAGCTCACCGAGAAGCTCGAGAAGCACAACCCCTTCGAGCGCCCCACCACCAACGGCCCGCGCGGTGGCTGCTGGGTGGATCGCCGCCAGAGCACCCTGAAGAACAGCTTCGAGGACATCGGCCGCATGCTGGACAAGTGGTCGTCCCTGAGCGACCTCACCCGGAGCATCAACCAGAACCGCTTCCGGACGTTCTGAGCTCTGGTCTAGACTCATCGGGCGGGAGGGTCGTGCGCGGCCCTCCCGTCTTTTTTTTTCCCCACAGGTGCTCCCGTGAGCAATACCCCGCAGAAGCCCGCCGGTACCACGCGCGTCATCTCGGAAGAGCTCGGTGAAAAGCTCGTCGTCGGAGAGATCACTCCGGCCGAGTTCCTCGGCCTGTCCCAGGAGATGCTCTACCAGATCGCCACGCGCGGTCACGACCTGCTCAAGACCGGCAAGCTCCAGGACGCCCTGGACATCTTCAAGGGTCTGGTGGCGGCCTCCCCCTACGACAGCGTCTTCCACTGCAACCTGGCGTCGACCTACGCCCACCTGGAGCAGTACGCCGAGGCCAAGGAGGAGTACTCCCGGGCGCTCGAGCTCAACATCGCCAACGTGGACGCCCTGGTGGGCCGCAGCGAGCTGCTGCTGCGCGAGGGCAACGTGGATGGGGCGCTCCAGGACATCCATACCGCGCTGAAGCTGGATCCCGAGGCCAAGCGCGAGAACACCAGGCGCGCCCGCGCCACCCTGACCATGCTGCAGAAGGCGGGGAAGGCGAAGTAACCCCGCCGCACGGCAGGGGCCTACCGGCGCTTGTACACCGCTGCGAGCGCCGAGCCCCAATCCGTCTTCATCACCTTCATCTTCTGGAAGACGAGCTCGGGGGAGGCCAGCGTCTGTCCGGCCATGATGACCCTCGCGCCCGGCTTGAGCTCCTCCAGCTTGTGGGTGAGCTTGCCCATCAGCTCCGGCCCGTAGCAGGTGCCATGCGCGAACAGCACGTCGGCCTCGGAGAGGTCCTCCACCAGGAAGTCCCCATCGATGAAGTCGATGCGCTGCTCCTGGTGCTCCGGCCCCAGGCGGGGGCGGATCTCCGCGTTGTAGTGGCTGAGCACCCTGCGGGCCGCGTCCCCCAGTCCGGGGAGCAGCTCGATGCCCACCACCCGGCGGAACGGGAAGGCGAGCGCCGCCAGCAGGGTCGCCTTGCCCGTCCCCGAGCCCAGGTCGAAGAACACCTCGCCCGCCTGCGGCGCGGCCGCGAGCATCACGTCATGGAAGGCCGTGGGAATCACCTCCCCGTAGGTGGTGGCCGCCTCCTGCTTTCCCAACCGCTCCTTCTCCTGCCGGGCGATGTCGTAGCCGGAGAAGCCCGAGTACAGCTGCTCGAAGATTTCCTGCGCGCGCGCGAGTTCCATGCGCCCCATCTTACGGAAGGTCCGTCCCGGGAGGACGTTCCTGTGAGACCTGTCCTGTAATTCCGGTAGGGAGCTTCCGTCGGTTCGGAGGCTCGTAGTAGCATCCAGGTTGACTTCTTCCGTCCTGTCCCCACCCACCATGGCGAACTCCGATCCCGAAGTCTCCACGCCCGACCTGCTCCAGCACGCGATGCAGGGCTTCCAGATGTACGAGCAGGGGCGCTACGACGAGGCTCGTGTCATCTTCCAGGAGCTCTCGGCGTTGGATCCCACGGAGGGCTACTACCGCACGGCCCTGGGAGCCACCTGTCTGGCGGTGGACGAGCTCGACGAGTCGCTGGGGCACTTCAACGAGGCCATCCGCCTCAATGACTCGGACACCGCGGCGTTGATCAACCGCGGCGAGGTCCACCTGCGCCTGGGCAACATCCTGGAAGCCGTCCATGACTTCACCCGCGTGGTGGACCTGGATCCGGAGAACAAGGATCCCCTGACCGAGCGTGCGCGTGTCCTGGCCGCGGCGGCGCGCCAGAGCGCCGAAGAGGCCCAGCGGGATGACGCCGGGGGCGAGTCCCAGGAGTAGGGGGCGCACCCGGCCGGTGGCGCGGGCCGGCTCGCCTGGCCGCATGCTCGTGGCGGATGGCGAGGGGTGGAGACTTGGGAAAGTAAGCGGGTTTCGCTAGGCTCGCGGACTGAATGTCCGCCCAGAGCAACAGCAACAGCTTCCTGTCCAAGTACTCCGACATCGTCCTGGCGTGCGTGGTGGTGGCCATCATCGGGATGATGATCGTCCCGCTGCCGCCCATGCTGCTGGACGTGCTGCTCACCTTGAACATCAGCATCTCGGTGGTGCTGCTGCTCATCTCCCTGTACGTGCCCCAGGCGCTGCGGCTGTCGGTGTTCCCGACGCTGCTGCTCATCACCACGATGTACCGGCTGGCGCTCACCATCTCCACGACGCGCCTCATCCTGCTCACGGGCGATCCGGGCGAGGTGGTCGAGGCCTTCGGTCACTTCGTGGTGGCCGGCAACATGGTCGTCGGTCTGGTCATCTTCGTCATCCTCGTCATCGTCAACTTCATCGTCATCTCCAAGGGCAGCGAGCGCGTCGCCGAAGTGGCCGCGCGCTTCACCCTGGACGCCATGCCCGGCAAGCAGATGTCCATCGACGCGGACCTGCGCGCCGGCTCCATCGACCAGGAGGAGGGCAAGCGCAAGCGCCGAGACCTGGAGCGCGAGAGCCAGCTGTTCGGCGCCATGGACGGCGCCATGAAGTTCGTGAAGGGCGACGCCATCGCCAGCATCATCATCACCGTCATCAACATCGTCGGTGGCCTCGTCATCGGCGTGATGCAGAAGGGCATGGAGGTGGGCGCCGCCGCGCAGAAGTACACGCTGCTCACCATCGGTGACGGTCTGGTCGGAATGATCCCCGCCATCCTCATCTCCACCTGCGCCGGTATCATCGTGACGCGCGTGGGCGGCGACGAGGAGGGCAACCACCTGGGCAAGGACGTGGGCGCGCAGCTGACCGCCTACCCGAAGGCCATCGCCATCGCCGCGGGCATGCTCCTGGTGCTCGGCCTCATCCCCGGTCTGCCCAAGATTCCCTTCTTCCTGCTGGCCGCCGGTGCCGGCTACGGCTCCTGGAAGATGCTGAAGAAGGAGGAGGCGGTGGCGGCGGGCGAGGCGGCGGGCCTCACCGGCGAGACCCCCGAGGGCGAGGTGCCCGCGGCCACCGAGCCGCAGCCCAAGGAGGCCATCAACCCGGACTCCGAGCTCTTCATCCCCGTCGTCACGCCCATCGTCCTGGAGGTCTCCGACGCCCTGGTGCCCTACGTGGACTCGCGCCAGGACAACGGCAAGTTCCTCTTCGAGCTCATCCCCTTCATGCGCGACGGCCTCTTCGTGGAGATGGGCGTGCGCTTCCCGGGCGTGCGCGCCCGCGGCAACTCGAACCTGCCTCCCGGCGCCTACCAGATTCAAATCAACGAAGTCCCCGTGGTGACGGGCCAGGCCACCCTGGGCCACGTGCTCGTCAACGACACGGTGGAGCGCCTGAAGCTGATGAACATCCAGGGCTTCGAGGCCGTCAACCCCGCCACCCGTCAGGCCGCCGCGTGGGTCCCCGAGCAGCACAAGGACACGCTCGAGGCCGCCGGTCTCACCACCTGGGATGTGCCCGGCTACATCATCCTCCACCTGGCCGCCGTGCTGCGCCGCCAGGCGCGCGAGTTCATCGGCGTCCAGGAGACGCAGTCGATGCTCGACCAGCTGGAGAAGGCCTTCCCCGCCATCGTCAAGGAAGTGGTGCCCAAGGTCGTCACCGTGCTCAAGCTCACGGACATCCTCGGGCGCCTCGTGGAGGAGGAGATCTCCATCCGCGACCTGCGCGGCATCCTCCAGTCCCTGGCCGAGTACGGCCAGGTCGAGGCCGACAACGTCATGCTCACCGAGCACGTGCGCTCCAGCCTGCGGCGCTACGTGTCCCACAAGTTCGCCCGCGGCACGGGCACGCTCGTGGTCTACCTGTTGGATCCGCAGATTGAAGAGGCCATCCGCGGCTCCATCAAGCGCACCTCCGCCGGTACCCACCTGGCCCTCGAGCCGGACATCGCCCAGGAGATCGTCCAGGCCGTGAAGTCCGAGTGCGGCCACCTGCCGCCCAGCGCGCAGCGCCCCGTCATCCTCACCGCCATGGACATCCGGCGCTACGTCCGCAAGCTGCTCGAGTACGAGTTCAACCCGCCCTTCTCCGTCGTCAGCTTCCAGGAGCTGTCCCCCGAGCTGAACATCCAGCCGGTGGCCCGTATCTCCATCCGGTAAGGGGGGAACCCGGGTACTCCCGATACCCTCACCCCGACCCTCTCCCGGTGGGAGAGGGAGTTGGCTCAGACGCCCACGAACAGGGCGATCAGCACGCCCACCGCCATCAGGAAGATCACTCCCAGCGCCACCAGCGGGATGTAGCGCTTCACGTCCAGCCCGGATACCTCGTCCTCCGGCTCCTTGCGGCGTACGGGTGGCGGAGGCGCGGGCCTCACCGGCTCCTCCACGGCAGGCTCAGGCTCCGCGACCGGTTCCGGCTCGGGCTGGGCCGCGGCTTCCTGCCCGGCCGCCGGCTCCTCTGCGGCGGCCTCCTGCTCGGGCTCCGGTGACTCGTCCGCGGGCTTCTCCGTGGACGCCGCGGAACGCTTCCCCGACGGCGTGCGCTCGCGCGTGGCCGGCAGCGGGTGCGTCTTCGCGCTGGGCTCGCCGTCCGGCGTGGCCACCACCGGCGCCGCCAATGCCTCGGCCTGCTCCTCCGGCGCCTCGGACGGGCAGACGTAGACGAAGCGGACTCCTCCCACCTCCAGCTCGTCCCCGTCCTTGAGCGTCTTGCGGTTGATGCGCTTGCGGTTGACCTTGATGCCGTTGCGGCTGCCCAGGTCCTCCACGTGCGTGCCGGACCAGTCGCGCCGCACCTTCACGTGCCGGCGGGAGATCAGATCGTCCCGGAAGATGACGTCCGCCGAGTCGTCCCGGCCGATGGTGAACTCCTGCGCGTCGTTGACCTCCAGCCGCTCGCCCTCGCGCGGGCCGTTCATCACCCGCAGGTAGCGCTCCTCGCCACCCGACAGGCCCCGCATCACGTCCTTCACCATGTTGCGGGCCACGAAGGACGTCTTCTGCGACTCCACGTCGTGTGGCAGATCCGCCACCTTGTCGAAGCGCACGTCGAACTGCGCGATGACGATCACGTCACCGTTGCGCAACAGCCGCTTCTCGCCCTTGGGCAGCGGCTTGCCGTTCACCTGGGTGCCGTACGCACTGCCCAGATCCTCCAGGAAGAAGAGGTTGCCCTCCTGGGTGATGCGCGCATGGCTGCGCGACACGGCCTGCTGCGCCAGCACCACCTGGCAGCCCTTGTCGCGGCCCAGGGTGATGACGGCATCGTCCAGGACGAGCTCGGTGGGTTTGGCACCGGCTTCACTGCTCTGCTTGACCGTTAGCCTGACGCTCATCGCGATGGCGGGGGGCGGGGTTCCGGGCGCACGCTAGTACGACTTCGCGCTGAGGAACTTTTCGCACGTCTCCGACTCCGTGGGGAAATCCTCCACCGAGCCGTACTTGAGGAAGTTCTTGCACGCAACCTCCGCGTGCTGGCGCTTCTGGCCGGTCGAGTAGATCTCGAACAGTCCGTAGTGGCAGGGGGCGTACTTGCCATCGCGCTTGAGGCACTCCTTGTAGGTGCGCTCCTCGTCGGCCAGCAGCCCCTCGTCCTTGTACTTGCGCGCCAGCACGAAGAGGGACTCCGCGCTGTTCTCCGCCTTCTGCGTGTCGCGGAACTGCTTGAGGCCCGAGTCGACCAGGGCCGCCTTCTTCCGGGCGATGGTCAGGTTGTTGAGGCACACCGCGTGATCCGGCTTGATCGCCACACAGCTGGCGAAGGACTCCACGGCCTCCGCGTAGCGGGACAGCTCCATCTGCACCGCGCCCAGGTTGTTCCACCAGTCGGGGTTCAGGTTGGGCGCCAGTTGCACGGACTTCATCATCTCCGCCGCGGCCTCATCCAGGCTGCCCTGGCGGTAGCGGATGATGCCCAGGTCATGGTGGGCCTGCGCGTTGTTGGGATCCACCACCAGCAGCGTGAGGAACTCCTTCTCCGCCCGGTCCAGCTTGTTCAGGTTGATGAAGGTGAGCCCCAGGTTGTAGCGGGCCTCCACGTAGTCCGGGTTGACCTTCAGCGCGCGCTGGAAGCTGTCGTGGGCCTTTCCGTAGGCCTGCTCGTCCAGGTACAGCTTGCCCAGGTTCATGTACGAGGCGGCGTGATCCTGGTTGAAGCGGATGGCCTTGATGAAGTGCTCGCGCGCCAGCTTCTTGTTCCCCGAGTACATGGCGATGAGGCCCTTGTTGGCCCACAGGTCCGCGTACTGGGGAGCGAACTCCAGGCCCAGGTCGCAATACACCTCGGCCTGCTTGAGGTCTCCCCTGGCGATCTCCTGCGTGCACAGCTCGTTGTTCACGAGGGCCCGGTCGGACGGAGGCGGGGTGGTGACGCAGGCGGAGGCCAGCAGCAGGGGGATGGCGAGGGCGGAGCGGAGGGAACGCATGACGGGGTGGGAGTGTAGGAGAGGCCCCCCTCCCGGATCAACGCCCCCCGGCCCGGAGTTTCCGTGCGGTTTCAGTGGTTTAGCCGCCACCCGGGGACGCTAGAGTCCGGGCCCATGCGCTCGTTCCTGCTCGCCCTCGGCCTCTCGGTGGCCCTCTTCGCGGCCGCCCCCGCCCACGCCCAGTTCGCCAACCGCAGCCTCGGCCTGTCGCTGGGCTACATGAACTTCAACAACACGGCCAGCCTCAACAGCACCGCGTTCATCGGCTTCGACGCCACCCTCTACATCGAGAGCGGCTTCGAGGCCGTCTCGCTGACGAAGATCTCCTTCCCGGAGGATCCCATCACCGGCAAGCGGGTGGTGGGCCTGGCCCCGTCGCTCGGCATCCGCTACCTCTTCTTCGAGGAGTCCATCCGGCCCTACGTGGGCGCGGACCTGAGCTACCTGCACGTCTTCAAGGAGCAGGGCGAGTCGAACTTCTTCGGCGTCGGCCCCAACGTGGGTATCGAGTTCTTCGTGTCGGACTCCATCAGCCTGGGCGCCCGGGGGCAGTTCAACGCCTACCTGTCGCTGTCGGAGCGGGTGCAGACGTCGCTCATCCTGTCGGCGAGCGCGTCCGTCTACTTCTAGTCCCAGGCCACCGCACGCACCGTGCCCCTCGGCCGTGCGCCGGGGGAGGGCAGCAGGGCCGTGGCCACCAGCAGCGTCCACTTCTCGTCCGAGAGGTGGGCCGGCTTCTCCAGGGCCAGCAGCTCCTGCAGCTTCGTGGCGAGCGCGGAGAAGAGGCGCAGGCGGGCCTCCATCCGCAGCTCCTCGCGCCGCAGGGCCGCGGAGAGCACCAGCTCCCGCGCCTCGGCGCTCAGCCGCTTCACCCGGGAGACGAAGAGGGGATCCGCCAGCAGCCCCTCGTCCACGGAGGCCTCGAGGGCCGAGGGCGCCTTGAGGCGGCGCTCGCGCACCACGATGGTGCCGGCGAGCATGTCCCCCAGCCGCTGCTGCGAGCCGGACAGCAGCGCCGTCACCCCGCCCACCAGGTAGAAGAAGGGCAGCCTGTCCACCGGCCGCGCCAGGTTGCGCAGCGCGGCATGGTAGAAGCCGATGCGCACGCCGCTCTGCTGGATGACGCGCAGGCCCATCACCCGCTTGCCCACCGTCTGCCCGCTCCAGGCCGTCTCCAGGGCGATGCCGTAGCCCCAGTCCACCAGGAAGTAGAGGACGAACCCCAACGCGCTGGCGAAGCCGGGGAAGGCCAGCATCGTCACGCTCAGCCCGAGGAGGAGGGTCATGGTGAGGCCCGCGACGAGCAGCGCGTCCATCAGCCACGCGAGGAAGCGCGCGTAGAGGCCCGCGAGCGTGAAGCGGAATTCCACGTACTCGGGCGTGAGCACGGTGTGGGTGCCGTCGAGGAGGGTGTCGGGCGTGTCCGTCACGCGCCCCAGTCTAGGCGCGCGGAGCCCTCGTGGGCACGTGCCGCTGAATAATTCCGGCGGCTCGACGTCCTGAGTGCCATCCAAGACAATCCCGCAGCACGAGGTGGGCTCGAGGGCCCACCCGCATCCCCTGGGAGGGGGGTTTCCCCATGCGCTTTGGTTCCCGCAGTCTCGCCGCCGCTCTGGTGCTGTTCGCCTCTGGCTCCGCTTCCGCCGTGGAGCTCAACTATCAGTGGAAGAAGGGGGACGTGCACCGCTTCCAGTACGAGGATGACTCGACCATCGAGATGAAGATGCCCGGCGGCATGGGCGCGATGCCCGGCATGGGCATGCAGATGCCCGGCATGGAGATGGGCAAGGGCGGCATGAACGTGCGCATGAAGGTCCAGTCCGTCTTCAGCCAGAAGGTGCTCTCCGTCCGTCCGGACGGCACCGCCGAGGTGGAGCTCACCCTGGAGAAGATGGAGCTGGTCGGCGCCGACAAGCGCGTCACCACCATCGACAACATTCCCCCCGCCGCCAAGAAGGTGAAGGCGGAGGTGGATCGCAAGGGCCACGCGAAGTTCTTCAAGATGGTGACGGTCTACATCCAGGAAGGCCGCACCGTGGTGGGCGTGCACGACCTGAAGGCCGGGCCCAAGGGCGCCAGCGCCTCGATGACCGCGGGTGACACGCGCGTGGACGTGGTGGCCGCGGTGGATCCGAAGAGCGGCACCGTCTCCCTGGCCATGACGGAGAAGAAGGCGCCGCCTCCCGCGCTCAAGGCCGTGAAGATCAAGGAGGAGGATCCCTCCGTGGACGTCCTGCCGAAGCAGATCTTCGACATGATGGTGCTCCCCGAGGGCGACATGGCGCCGGGCGGCCGCTACGAGGTGACCACCCCCATGGGCGCCATGGCGACGACGCTCGGGGAGATCGAGAACAACATGGCCCAGCTGCGCACCACCGTGGCCCAGAAGACCGAGGTCCCCGCCGAGGCGGCCGGGGAGAGCGAGCTCGGCGGCGCCGACGTGGAGTCCGGTGACGAGGACCAGGGCGGCGCCCAGGCCATGGGTGGCATGAACATGGGCGGCGGCATGAACATGGGCGGCGGCAAGCCGGGCCAGGGCGGCGGCGCGGGCGGGGCCATGGGCATGAACGTGGACGTGGACGTGACCAGCGGCTTCGACGTGGCGGCCGGCCGGCTCGTCCGCATCGAGGGCACCCAGGTCATGGACCAGTCCATGGGCGGCATGGGCGGCATGAAGGTCCGCTCGCGCTTCTCCCTGCAGCGGCTGTAATCGGGCCTCGCGTCAGCGGGTCCGGCGCCACTCCGAGGCGTGGTGCCGCGCGAAGAGCCGGCCCACGCCGTGCTCGTCCACGAGCTCCCAGACTCCCATCCCGCCCTTGCGCTCGAGTCCCTTGAACATCACCCGGCCGGCGAAGCGGAACACCTCCGCCAGCTCGCCAGTCGGGTGGAAGCCCACCGTCAGCTTCAGGGGCTCGGGCGGGAAGAAGTAGCGCTGGTGGAGCTCCGGGTGCAGCGTCCGCGGCTCCACCTCGAGCTGGCGGAAGAAGCGCTGATCCCCCAGCGTCTCCTGGTAGGCCAGCAGCGTCTCCTCGGAGACCGCGACGCCCGCGTTGTAGATGTCTCCCGGCGCGTCCTCTCCCTGCTTCGCGGCGTCCTCCAGCGCGTCCCGGAGCGATTGCTCCAGCGCCCGTCTCGCTGCCTCCATGTCGCCGGCCTTCAGCGCCGCGCGGGCCTCGGCCTCGGCGGAGTAGGGCACGTGCACGGACAACGGCGCGCCCACGAACACCAGCCACGGGTGGGCCAGCGCGGGATTGCCCCGCCGCTGCCGCTCCTGCGCGAGCAGCGCGTCCGCCTTCGCCCTCGCCGCCCCCGAGCGCGCCGTGCCCCGGGCGCTCTCGTTGATGCGATCCGCGATGGCCACCTTGGAGAGGCCGAACACGTCGTCCTCCAGGGTGATGACCAGCGGCGCCGGGCCGTACGAGACGAATACGCCCGCCTCCAGGCCCTCGCCCCGGCCTCGTGCCAGCGCCCCCTCCTTCTCCCGCTGGATGATGGCGCGCACGCCCGGACGGGCCGCTTGCAGCTTGCGCTCGTACTCCTCCTCGATGGCCTTCAGCCCCGCCTCCACCTGCTCGCGGGAGATGGCCTGGGCCAGGCGCTTCTCGTAGGACACCAGCTGGCGGCGGATTCCCACCGCGAGCGTCACCAACCGGTCCACCGTCCCGCTCAGCGAGAGCGCGTCTCCGAGCAGGTTGTTGACCGAGACGCCGCCCCGGTCGGACAGCTGGGACATGCCCCCGTAGAGCGCCTTCGCGTCCGCGAGGATGGGCAGGTAGAACTCCCGCCGCAGGAAGTCCGCCATCGCCGCGCCGCCGAGCAGCTGCGTGCGCCGGGTGAAGTCCTTCACGTCCACGAACAGGTGCGCCACCGGGGCGCTCACCGCCGAGCGCAGCAGGGGCCCCTGTCTCGTGGACAGCAGGTAGAGCCGCCCGGCCTGGTACTCCGCCTCCAGCCCGCCCTCCACCTCCTCGCCGGTGCGTGCCTCCATCATGCGCCGCAGCGGGAACAGGGAGCGCTCCAGCCAGAGGTCGCAGACGA
This sequence comes from Archangium sp., assembly GCF_057119385.1. Taxonomy (NCBI): domain Bacteria; kingdom Pseudomonadati; phylum Myxococcota; class Myxococcia; order Myxococcales; family Archangiaceae; genus Archangium; species Archangium sp. The sequence goes on from NZ_DBNGVP010000191.1 coordinate 12,120, forward strand.
ACGCCGTGGCGGCCCTCGCGTAGCAGGCGTGGGCCCTGGCGCGCGCGAGCCCCGCGGCCGCCGCGGGCTCCTTGGGCGAGTACTCCTTGAGCCGGGCCGCCAGGTCGTTCAGCGCCTCGGCCGGCGGGCCCTTCAGCGTCTCCGCGTAGGTGCGCAGCTCCTTCGTCAGGTGCTTGCGCTCCTTGTCCTCGGCGAGCAGGGCCGTCAGCTCGGCCGGGCGTGTGGCGAGCGCCCGCAGGTACTCCGTCAGGGCCCCCTGGAAGCCGCCGCCCTCGCCGAGGCGCACCGCGCGCACCAGGGACTCGCGCAAGGCGCTCACGCCCACCGCCAGCTCGGCCCTGCGCGCCATCACGTCGTCCTTCGAGATGACCTGCTCGAGCGTGGCGCGCACCGTGTCCACCGGCAGGCCGCCGGGGTACTGGGCCACGAGCTTCTCGGCATCGGGGACTCCGGCCAGCAGCTCGCAGCCGTAGAGCGTGGAGCCACCCGTCAGCAGCAGCCGTGTGCCTCCCAGCACCGCCATGGGTCCCAGCGCGGATTCGATGCGCGCGGCGAGCTCCGGGGTGGGCTGGCCCTCACGCACCGCCCGCTCCACGCCCAGCCGCAGGGCGAGAAACAGGCCCGTGCCCGTGGCCGTCACCAGCTGGCGCTGCACCGAGGCGGGCAGCTCCAGGGTGCGCAGCGCGCCCTCCACGCCCGGCAGCAGCGAGGACAGCATCAGTGCCACCAGGGCAGGGGTCTCCTCGCGCCCGCGCGACTCCTTCATCTCCGTGAAGGCCCGCCGCATCAGCTCGATGACCAGCGCCACCAGCGAGCGTCCTCCACCTCCCGGCCCCAGCCAGGCCGCCATCACGCCACCGGGGAGCAGCGGGTGCGCGAGCGTGGCCAGGTCCGCGGTGGCTCGCGTGTCCGGGCCGCCCGTGCCCGGTGACAGCGTCGGCGGCAGCGGGGGCAGGGTGGCGTACTCCTCCACCAGCAGGAAGCGATCGAACTCCCCGGCGGAGACCAGCTCCCGGTGCCTCGACAGCAACATCACCGCGAGCTGGCGCGCGCCCTGCGAGAAGAGCGCGGCGGCCTCGGGGGTGATGTGGAAGGGCACCCGGAGCTCCGCCAGCGAGACTCCCAGCGAGAAGCGCACCCGGCCCGGGTCCAGGCGCAGCAGCTCGGACACACGTCCGTGGAACTGGCTCGCCAGCTCGAGACGGCGTTGCGCGATGGGAGAGACCACGGCCCCCTGTGCCGGCAGACTCATGGCCCCGAGTATTACACGTGCACGCTGCCTTCATCGACACCGTGCTCTCCGGCCACACTCGAGCTGCTCGGGCCGGGCCAGCCCGCTCGCCACGTCCGCCCGGCACGTGCTCGCGGTGTGACACACATCACTTCCCGCAGGTGGAGCGCATCACAGCAACGAAACAACCCCAGTGGCAACCTGGCTTCCACCCGGGCCTCAAAGGGACGCTTGGGTGAACGAGTGCTTGCGTTGGCACATCCGCCGCTGATGGGCACACGAAGGTGGAGCGTCGCCCTGGTGCGGTGCTGACCGCCCGGCTGTCCAGAGGCGCATGCGCGCTACGAGGAGGTCCGTACCATGAGCAACCCGTCGTCAAGGAGTGTTCCCCGCTTCCACGGAGAGGTGATGAGCCTCTTGCTGCTGATGTGTGTGGGGCTGGGCTGCGGCCTTCATCCCGGGGGGGAGGAGGCGCCGGAGCGTCTCATGGCCAGGAGCACGGGGGGAGAGGCGCGGCGAGGAGCGCTGCTCGAGGGATGGATGGCCCCCCTCCTGGGCGCCAGGGATTGGAGCTCCACCGGCACACTGGCCACAGCCCGCTACTGGCACACGGTGACGCGATTGCCCTCCGGCAAGGTGCTGGTCACCGGAGGCCTGGGCGTGAACGGCGCTCCCTCCGAGGAGGAGGTATACGACCCGGAGGAACGGGCGTGGAGCCTCACGGGCGCTCTGGGGACGGCCCGCTATCACCACACGGCGACGCTGTTGCCCTCGGGCAAGGTGCTGGTCACCGGCGGCCTGGGCGCCAGCGGCTCCCTCGATAGCGCGGAGGTGTACGACCCGGCTACGGGCCTGTGGAGTACCACGGGCTCCCTGGCCCAGGACCGCTCCCATCACACGGCGACGCTGTTGCCCTCGGGCAAGGTGCTGGTCACCGGCGGCCATGGCACGGACGGATACCTCGACAGCACGGAGGTGTACGACCCGGCCACTGGAACGTGGAGCCCGGCGGACGTTCTGGCCACCGCCCGCCGGTATCACACGGCGACGCTGTTGCCCTCGGGCAAGGTGCTGGTCACTGGAGGCACGGGCCCCGGCGGCGCCCTCGACAGCGCGGAGGTGTACGAGCCGGCCACGGGGACGTGGAGCTCCACGGGCTCCTTGACGACGCGCCGCGGCGGCAATCACACGGCGACGCTCTTGCTTTCAGGCAGGGTGCTGGTCACTGGCGGCACGGGTACCAGCGGCGTCCTTGGCAGCGCGGAGGTGTACGACCCGGCCACGGAGACGTGGAGCCCCACGAACCCGCTGGCCCAGGGCCGTTCCAGTCACACGGCGACGTTGTTGCTGTCGGGCAAGGTGCTGGTCACCGGAGGCATTGGCGCCGGCGCCCTCCACGGCGCGGAGGTGTATGACCCGGCCACGGGGACGTGGACCCCGGCGGACTCCCTGGCCCAGGCGCGTTATCACCACGCGGCGACGCTGTTGTTGTCGGGCAAGGTGCTGGTCACCGGAGGCTATGACAGCAGCGGCTATCTCGACAGCACGGAGGAATACGAACCGGCCACCGGGTTGTGGAGCAGCACGGACGCCCTGGCCATGGCGCGTCATGGGCACACGGCGACACGGTTGGCCTCGGGCAAGGTGCTGGTCACTGGAGGCACCGGTACCAGCGGCTCCCTCGACAGGGCGGAGGAGTATGACCCGGCCTCGGGGACGTGGCGCACCACGGGCGCACTGACGACGACTCGCGCCACACACACGGCGACGTTGTTGGCCTCGGGCAAGGTGCTGGTCACCGGAGGCTCTGGCACGGGCGGCTTCCTCGGCAGCACGGAGGAATATGACCCGGAGGCACGGACGTGGAGTACCAGGGGCGCGCTGATGACGACCCGCAGGTACCATACGGCGACGGTGTTGGCCTCGGGCCAGGTGCTGGTCACCGGAGGCTCCGGCACGGGCGGCTACCGCAACAGCGCGGAGGTGTATGACCCGGCCACGGGGGCGTGGAGCCCCACGGGCGCTCTCGCCACGGAGCGGGACAAGCACACGGCGACGCTGTTGCCCTCGGGCAAGGTGCTGGTCACCGGAGGCTTCAACGCGATCAGTGGCGAGCTCGACAGCGTGGAGGGGTATGACCCGGCCACGGGGACGTGGAGCGCCACGGGCCCGCTGACCCAGAAACGCTCCAGCCACACGGCGACGCTGTTGCCCTCGGGCCAGGTGCTGGTCACCGGAGGCCAGGCCTCGGGTGTCTCCCTCACCAGCGCGGAGGTGTACGACCCGGCCACGGAGACGTGGAGCGCCACGGGTGCTCTCGCCACCGCGCGCTCCCACCACACGGCGACGCTGTTGCCCTCGGGCAAGGTCCTGGTCGCCGGAGGCAATGGCCCGGGCGGCCGCGTCACCAGCGCGGAGGTGTACGACCCGGCCACGGGGACGTGGAGCCCGGCGGGCTCTCTGGCCACGGGCCGCGGCGAGCACATGGCGACGCTGTTGCTCTCGGGCCAGGTTCTCCTCACCGGAGGCAATGGCCCGGGCGGCCCCCTCGCCAGCGCGGAGGTGTACACATCGCCAGGGGCCTCCGGTTTGGATGCGGATCTCGCCGTGGCTCGAACGGAGGCCATGGCGGTGCTGTTGCCCAACGGCAAGGTGCTGGTGGTTGGAGGCGCGAGCTCCAGTGGTGGCCCCCTGTCCCACGTGGAGCTCTATGACCCGGCCACCAGCAGGTGGACGGCCACGGATGAAATGAGCACGCCCCGCTCCTCCGCCACGGCGACGCTGTTGCCCTCGGGCGAGGTGCTGGTGGTTGGAGGCAGTGGCCTGGGCGGCAATGGCCTGGGGGCCGAGCGCACGGGCACGGCCTTGCGGAGCGCCGAGTTGTTCAATCCGGAGAAGAACCAATGGCGCGCCACCGGCTCACTCAACAAGGCCCGTCATTCCCACTCCGCCATCCTGTTGCCCATGGGCCGGGTGCTGGTCACTGGAGGCGTGGATGGGACGGGCCGCCCCCTCGCCAGCGCCGAGGTGTACGACCCGAGCGCCAAGGAATGGCAGCCGACGAGCCCCATGCACACGCCCCGCAAGGGCCCCCTGACCATGCAATTGCCTGGGGGGAAGGTGTTGGTGGCCGGAGGCCTGGATATGAATGACATCCCCCTCGCCAGCGCCGAGATATATGACCCGGTGGGGGGCAAATGGACGGAGACGGAACCGATGAGCACGGCTCGCGCCTCCTCCATCGTGGCGATGTTGCCCTCGGGGCACGCGTTGGTGGCCGGAGGCATCAATGATGCGAAGCGGGCCCTTTCCAGCGCCGAGGTGTACGACCCCAACCATCACGAATGGAAGATCGTGGGCTCTCTCCAGTCGGCCCGCAAGCTCCACACGGCACACCTGCTGCCCACGGGCAGGGTGTTGGTGCTGGGTGGAGCCAACGATAGCAGCGCCCTGGACGAGGTGGAGGTGTATGACCCCGCGGCCCAGGAATGGAAGATCACGTCCAGGCTGAGCAAGCCTCAAGCGGGCTCCATGTCCGTGTTGTTGCCCACGGGGCAGGTGCTGGTGATCGCGGGCAAGGACTTGGGAGGGGCGCCCTCGACCAGCACGGAGGTGTATGCCGACACGGGGGACTCCGGCTCGTCACGCCCCATTGTCGAGATACCGTCAACCCCTCTGCGGCCCAAGGCGAGCTTCGACATGTCCGCCAGGGACGCCGGGACGAAGAGTTGTGTCCCCGTGGTTGTCCGCCTCTGGCTTTCACCCTGGGGCGCGCTGAGGGATCTGCCTGTGACCTCTTCCTCGGAGGTGACCCCTTCCTCGGAGAAGTGTGTACGGCAGGTCACCCTGCCTGAGGAAACCCCGGATGGCCATCATCTGCTCTTCGTGCTGTCGAATGGCATGACCGGGGGAGGGATCCTGCATGTGGATGGGACATCGCCGGGATCGCCCGCGATGTCTGTCGTTCTCGATGAAGCCCTGGCCTCCTTTGAAGGCACCGCGGAGCCTGGCAGCGAGGTCCAGGTGTTTCTGGACGGCAGTCCGGCCGGTACACCCGTTGAGGCGAACGCCCAGGGAAATTGGAGCTTCACCCTGACGACCGAACTGAAGGGCGGGACGTACAGAGCCTGTGCCTTCGCGAAGGATGTCGCGGGAAACCTCAGCCCGCCCTCCACGAAGCATGTCTTTACCGTTCCCGACGACCCGCACCCGCCCGCGCCGCCCACGGTGAATCCGCTGAGGTTCACCAGGAAGAACAGACCCACCCTGAGCGGCACAGCCGAGCCCGCGAGTACGGTGAGCGTCTTTGTGGATGGGCTGCGGGTGAAAGATACAGCCAGGGTGGACATGCACGGGAAATGGAGCTTCGCCCTGAAGACGGAGTTGGGGGAAGGCATGCACACCCTCTCAGCTACCGCCACGGACGCGGCGGGGAACACCAGCCCCGCCTCCGAGCCGATCACCTTCACCGTGGATACGCAGGCGCCTGCCGCGCCCGAGGTGTTGGAGCTGCTGAATGGACCCGAGGTGGGCTCCCGCGGTCTCGCCATTCGCGGCAAGGCGGACAAATTCACCAAGGTGACTGTGTATCTGAACCAGGTGAATGTGGCCTCGGTCACGGCGGACATGGAGGGGCGATGGAGTCTCTCCCTCACGGAGTTGAAGGACGGGCGCTACATCCTCTTGGCGAGAGCCACGGACGAGGCGGGCAATGTCAGCGAGGCCTCCGGGGGACACGCGTTCACCATGGAAAGCGTCCCCGGCCTGGAGGACTTCCTCGTCGTGGGGGGCGGTGGTTTCGGCTGCGCGGCGGGCCCGGGGGCGCCTTCACGGGCACTGCCGGGCCTGGCGCTCCTGGCGTGGCTCCTCTTCCGCCGTACGCGTCCCCACCCCCGCGGCGGTCCGTGGACGGCCCTGGGCAGCAGAAGCCTTCTTCTCCTGGCATGCGTGTGGCTGGGCTGCCTCCCACCGGGGAGCCCGACAGCCGAGGAGCTCCACGGAGGTCCGCGTGCACGTGCGGTCTCGGGAATGGGGGGAGAGCAGCGGGCGGGCCCTGCCGTGGAGGAACTGGCCTGGAGAAACGGAGCTCGCATGAACTTCAACCGCTACAACCACACGGCCACGCTATTGCCCTCCGGCAGGGTGCTCGTCGTGGGCGGAAGCAATGACGAGGCCAGGGCCCTCATCAGCGCGGAGCTGTATGACCTGAGTACGGGAACGTGGCAATCCACTGGAAACATGCACGGCGTTCGCTACAACCACACGGCCACGCTGCTGCCCTCCGGCAAGGTGCTGGTCGCGGGAGGCCTTGATGCCAACGACACCGTGCTCAACACCTCCGAGCTATACGACCCGGCGACGGGAACCTGGGAGAGTTCCAATGGAACCATGAAGAAACCTCGCTATTTCCACACGGCCACGCTGCTGCCCTCCGGCGAGGTGCTGGTCATTGGGGGCACCACGGACGGCGTTTCCGGCCACGCCAGTGCGGAGGTCTACGATCCGGCGAGTGGTGAATGGCGCGAAAACAACCCGATGAGCCAGACGCGTTTCAAGCATACGGCGACGCTATTGCACACGGGGAGGGTGTTGGTCATCGGGGGGACCTCCGATGAAATGGAAGCACAGGAGTACGACCCGGTTCTCAACCGGTGGACGTCGGTGGGCTTGCCGGATACCAATCGTTCCGGGCACACGGCGACGCTGTTGCACTCGGGCAAGGTGCTGGTCGTTGGGGGCTCCAAGTCCAGGACTGGCGGCAGTGGCCTCGACACCGTGGAAATGTACGATCCGGATGAGCACACCTGGAACAGCGTGGCTCATCTGAGTGAGGCCCGCCTCGGGCATACAGCGACGCTGTTGCCCTCGGGCAAGGTGCTGGTCGTCGGAGGCCAGGTCGGATCGAACAGCGGCCTCCCCAGCGTGGAGGAGTTCGACCCGGAGCATTCCTCCTGGAGCCGCGGCGGCACGCTCCAGTCCGGCCGGTTCCAGCACACGGCGACGCTGCTGCCCTCGGGAAAGGTGCTGATCGCTGGGGGTTTCGAAAATGAAGCGCTCGGGAGCACGGAAGTGTACGCCCCGATGTCGGGGAGCTGGCGGGACGTGGCTCCACTGGGCACCGCTCGCTCCGGCCATACGGTGACGCCACTGCCCTCCGGCCAACTGCTGGTCACCGGGGGCTCCCTGGACGGCAACAGCTCCTCGGCGAGCGCCGAACTGTATGACCTGGTGCACGACACGTGGACTCCCACCAGTCCCCTGGGCACCGCCCGCTTCGGGCACACCGCGACGTTGCTCCCTTCCGGACGGGTGCTGGTCGCCGGGGGCGCCTCGGGCCCGGACAGCCCTCTGGACAGTGCTGAGTTGTATGACCCGGAGAGCGGCTCGTGGACGTGCGTCAGTTCCCTGGGCACCGCTCGCCTCGGGCACACCGCGACGCTGCTCGCTTCCGGTCAGGTGCTGATCGCCGGAGGCCTGACGGGTGAACATCGAGCCCTGGACAGTGCCGAGGTCTATGACCCGGTGAGCGGCTCGTGGACGTCCACCAATAATTCCCTGGGCACCGCCCGCTCCGGGCACACCGCGACGCTGCTCACTTCCGGGCAGGTGCTGATCGCCGGAGGCACCCTGGATGACGGTGACGCCCTGGATGGCGCCGAGCTGTATGACCCGGAGGCACGCTCGTGGTCCCCCACGCAGCCCTTGGGCACCGCCCGCTCTGAACACACCGCGACGTTGCTGCCCTCGGGCAAGGTGCTGGTCGCTGGAGGCAGGAATGGGAGCGCCCCTCTCTACCTCGTGGAGATCTATGACCCGGACGCGCAAGCGTGGTCGGCGCCCACCGGGCTCGAACTGGCCACGGCCCGTTACGCCCACACGGCGACGCTGCTGCCCTCCGGCCAGCTCCTGATCGCCGGGGGCACGAATGGAGACCAGGCCCTCGATAGCGCGGAGGTGTATGACCCGGCCCTGGTCGCCTGGAGCCCCACCCCGCCCCTGGGGGCGGCCCGCGCCCACCATACAGCGACGCTGCTGCCCTCCGGCCAGGTGCTGGTCGCCGGAGGCCAGACGGAGGGCCATCGCCGCCTGGACAGCGTCCAGGTCTACGAGGCCACGCCGGAGCCCGAGGACATGAACGAACGCCCCACCCTCGACGCGATCCCTCGTGCCAGGAGGCCGGGGAGCGAGCTCGCGCTCAAAGGTAGGTACCTGCACAGCCGCTCCGAGGCCAGCGGCGGCACGGCCCACAGCTCCGGCTCCACCCTCCCGCTGATCAGCCTGATGGCGGTGGAGGGAGGGGCGCTGACACGCGTCGACCAATGGGTGTCATCCTCGGACACCGCGCACACCGTCATGCTGCCCCGCGTGGGGACGGGCTACTACTTCCTGTCCGTCATGACCCATGGCGCGTCCGGAGGGCAGTTCGTGCTCGTGGACGGGACGCCCCCCGCCGCCCCGCAGGTGAACACACCCTTCCAGGATCAAAACATCTACACCACCTCGAGACCCGCGATCACCGGCACCGCGGAGCCAGGCAGCCGGGTGACTGTCCAGCTGGATGTCGAGATCGATCCAGCGCAGGAGGGGGAGCCAGCGGAGGTGGATGCCACGGGAGCGTGGAGGTACACGCCCCGTGAGCCGCTCGAGCTCGGGAGCCACACCGCCTCTGTCACGGCCACCGATGAGGCTGGCAATCGCAGCGAGCCCGCCTCTGTCGAATTCCACCTCGCTGCCCCCGTGAGTCATTACGGCTGGAGCAACTGTTCCTCCGCTCCCTCGCTTCCCGCCAACGGACTCTGGCTCGTGATGACGTTGTGTTTCATACGCCGGAGCAAGCGGACCCAGGTGTAGGGGACGCTTCCCACACCCCTGGATGTGCAGTGCGTTGTGATCCGTCCCACCCTGTCGAGGTGAGCCGGATCACAGCACGGCCGTGGCTCGGCTGTCAGTCTGGTGCGCGCTACGGCGATAGAGCTTTGAAATCCTGGCAGCTATTTCAATCGAAACGAGCGTATGCCCGTGAACGGGCTCGCGCAGAGGTGGACATGATGCGACTGGCCTCCCTTCTTTCCGCGGGTATCCTCGCCCTCCTATGGCCACGGAGCGGTTTCGGACAGACAGTCACCGATTCCTTCAACGACGCGAGCCGCATCGACGCCGCCACCTCGTCAGGCCATGCGCTCGTCGGTGGAACGCTGCGCTCCTTTAGCGGTGTAGACCTGGGGACAGGGGCCGACGGCCCATGTGTGGTCAGCGACGAGATCGTCGAACCCTTGAAGAACGTCGATCCCCCGAGGACCGTCGAGCTCTCGAAGGGCTCATGCGTGGGCCGGGCGGCAGCGGACGCCGTGGCGTTCCCGGTGACGACATACGTAGGCGCCGGTCAGGCGAAGGTCACGCTCGCGTCAGCCCCCACCGGGCTCGCGGTCGGCGATGAGGTCCTCATCATCAACTTGTGGGGCAACGCGGCAACCGTGGGGCAGTACGAGACGCGTCGCATCCGGAAGATCTCCAGCGACACCCTCACGCTCGACGCCAACCTCACCAACACCTACAACGGCTGGATAAGCGCGGTGATGGTGCAGCGCGTGCCGAACTACACGTCGGTGTCAGTATCCGACGGGTGGACGCTCACCGCCAAGGGCTTCGATAGGAGCCGGGGCGGTGTGCTCTTCCTGCGCGTGCGCGACACGGTGAGCGTGGAGGGCGTCATCGACATGAGTGCGCGCGGCTACCGGGGGGGGCGGCGTGTCAATCCGGATTGGGGCGGTGGCTATCGCGGGGAAGGGCCGGACACGGCATCTGGCACTATACGGGCCTACACTCAGTCGAGTGGAGCGGGCGGAGGCGGGGACGCCGAAGCCTGCCACTCTGGCGAGGGCGGTGGTGGTGGTGGTTACGGAACCGAAGGAGGAGACGGTAGCGGGGTAGGGAATCAGTGTGGCGGTGGATGGTACTTCGGCAAGCATAGGGCACAGGGTGGCGCGACCTTCGGCAGTGCGGGCCTATCGGAACTCGTTCTGGGGCCAGCTGGGGGCAGTGGGGGCGTCGATAACGACGGGGGTAATAAGGGCGGAATAGGGGGAGCGGGCGGTGGCATCATTGTCATCGCAGCGCAATCCGTGAGCGTTACCGGAGGTATTCGCAGCCATGGGGAGAATGGCACCAATAGCACCGGGGCTTTTTTTCCGGGTGTCGGCGGCGGTGGGGGCGGCGGCGCGGGCGGATCCATCCTCCTCCAGGCGCACACCCTCTCCCTGGGCTCGAACCTCGTCACGGCGAGTGGGGGCGGTGGGGGGCGCTCGCCCGAGTTCTCGAACCATGGCGGCGCCGGGGGCGCCGGCCGCATCGCGGTGCGATCCCTCTCGGTTCCATCCGGGAGCACCAGCCCCATCGCGGACCTCACGCCGCTCCTCCACTCGCCAGCCACGGTGACTTCCACCAACCTGCTGGCGGGCATCCCCTTCATCGGGTCCATTGATACCTTCTCCTACAGCCTGAGAGAGCTTCCCGCGGGCTCCAGCGCGTCCATCCAGTTCAGCCAGGACGGCCAGAACTGGTACGACCACCGCAAGCAGCTGAACCAGTCATCGGCGTTGACGGTGGGAATGAACCAGAGCCTCTCGCTCGAGGAGCTGGGGTGGCATGGCTCGAATTTCTACTACCGGGTGACGCTGGAACCGGCCTCGACCGAGTCCCCGGTGTTGGATGAGATCTCGGTGGTGTACTGCGCGGACGCCAGGGACACGGACGGGGATGGCTTCGGCGATGCGTGCGACGCCGATGCCGACAACGACGGCGTGGCGAACAAGCTCGACAACTGCAGGGATTTTCCCAACGCGGACCAGGCGGACGCCGACGGCGACAAGGCCGGTGACGTGTGCGACCCGGACAAGGATGGCGACAACAAGGAGGACACGTCCGACAACTGCAGATGGACTTCCAACGAGGACCAGTTGGACACCGACGACGATGGGGCCGGTGACGCATGCGACGTGGACGATGACAACGATGCCAAGGAGGACACAGCCGACAACTGCATCCGGGTGGCCAACAAGGATCAGAAAGACACGGACAAGGATGGCCTCGGTGACGTGTGCGACAGCGATGCCGACGGAGATGGACTCTCCCTGGATACGGAGCGGACGTTGGGCACCGCTCCACTCCTCGCGGACTCGGATGGTGACGGGATTCGGGATGACCTGGAGGTGGGCAATCCCCCCGCTGCCCAAGACACCGATGGTGATGGCTTCATCGATGCGCTCGATGAGGATGCCGATGGAGATGGCGTAGCCGACCTGGAGGAGAACGCGGGGGCGCGGCCCGGCGACCTGGTCAACTCCGATAAGGATGGCCTGCCCGATTACCTCGATACGGACAGTGACAACGACGAGGTGCTCGACGGGAGCGACAACTGCCACCGGGTGAAGAACACGGACCAGGCGGACACCGACAAGGACGGCACGGGCGACCTCTGTGATGCGGACATGGATGGCGACGGGCTCACCAACACCTCCGAGGAGCGGTTCAACCTCGACCCGAGGAGGGCGGACTCGGAGGGTGACGGCATCCCGGATGGTGAGGAGTTCGGCGAGGGCTCCGAGCCGCGCGACACCGACGGGGACACGCGGCTCGACGCCCTGGATGAGGACTCCGATGCCGATGGCATCCCCGACGCAGAGGAACTCGGCGTTCCCGGCAAGCCCGTTGATACCGACCAGGATGGCCGGCCGGACTACATCGACGAGGACTCGGATGGCGACGCGCGCGAGGACGGCCAGGACAACTGCCGCCTGGTGGGCAACGCCGAGCAGCGGGATACGGACGGCGACGGCAAGGGAGATGCGTGTGATGGCGATCTCGATGGCGACAACGTGGCCGACGAGCGCGACAACTGCCCCTCGCTGGCGAACCCCGACCAGCTCGACACGAACGGAGATGGCCAGGGCGATGCTTGCGGCCCGGATGACGACGGGGATGGCGTGGCCGATGAGTCGGACAACTGCCCGCTCGCCCTCAACGCCAATCAGCGCGATGCCGACAAGGATGGGCTCGGCAAGGCGTGCGACCCGGATGAGCGCGATGGGTGCGGCTGCTCGGTGGGCAACGGAAGCGCGGCGGGCCTCGCGCCCATGTTGGGGCTGCTGCTGCTCGCACTGAGGTCTCGCCGCTCACGCTTCAGGGCGAGCTGACGGAGAGGGGCGACGAGCCAGTTCCTGCCCCGGGGTCCCGCGGAGGGCTGCTTCGCGGCTCCTCGGGGCATGATGTCCTCGCGGAGGGCCGCCAGCAGGGGCTCGCGGGCGGTGCGCAGGATGAAGTCGCAGCGAGAAGCGCAGCCGGCCCGGGTCCAGGCGCAGCAGCTCGGACACACGCCCGTGGAACTGGCTCGCCAGCTCGAGACGGCGTTGCGCGATGGGAGAGACCCCGGCCCCCTGTGCCGACAGACTCATGGGCCCGACTATTTCACTTTTTCAGCCCGCGTTGGATCCATCTCTACTCGTCATACAGGGCATTCAGGAACGCGGAGAAACTGTCGGCGATGGGGGTGATGCTCAGTTCCACCGAGACGTGGGCGATCCTGGGTGGGTACGGGGTCTCTCTGTAATCGAAGCACACGAACTCCCCTCCAGGCGTCTTGGCGAACGGAAAGATTCCAGGAGGGATAAGAGGCTTCAAAACCTCATGGACGCGCATCACGGAGTACGGCTTCTTCTCCGGGTCGACCGTGAGGGTCAGGAGTACACTGAGCCTATCGTTCCCTTCGGCCAGCTTGAAGGTGCCAGGCTCGGGAGTCATGCCCTGGTGATGCGAGACGATGCGCTTGTATTCTTCGGGGAGCGTTACACCCCATTGCCGCTCAAGCAGCTCGAACTCATGTGGATTGACGGGACGAGGCTCTTCCCAGAGATAAGGCTCCCAGCGAACCGTCATGGGCGATTGCCTCCTCCCCAGATCGCCATGCCACCGGTATGGGGAATCGACAGTTGATGAGCCCCTTCATCCACGAGTTGCATTCTCCCAACGTCCTGATGGTGATGCCAGGAGTGTCCAACCGGTGGATCCTTGGAGGTGATTGGTTTCTCGACGTCCTTGGGGCTCAGCTTGAGTGTCTGTGCCAGCTGGGGATCTTCGTGGATTGCCTGGTGGAGCTTGCGGTTTGCTTCCGCCAGAAAGGAACCCCCTTCATGGTTCAGGCGTGCTTGCATCGACGCAACGTCCGATCTTCAGCCCGCCTTGAACTGGGCCGCCCCGTCGTAGGTCGCGTTGGAGTTCGCGCCGGGCAGCGTGTCCTCCAGCGTCTGACCGTCCGAGGCCGTCACCCGCACCTTGATGGCGCCACTGCCCATGCCGGCGGGCTCGACGAAGTAGTTGTAGGACTCGCGCTTGACGTTCACCCAGGCACCGTTCTTCCAGTACTCGAGCTTCGTTACGGGCAGGCGGTGGTTGAGCACCTGGATGGCGGTCCACCACTGCGAGCTTCCGTCCTTGAGGTGGTAGCGGACAGGGCCCTGCACGTCGCACGTCACCATGCGCCAACGCACGTTCACGCGGCCCGCGATGGGATCGGCGAGCTTCTCGAAGGCCGAGCGGCTCAGGTCCAGGTGGCCCTTGGTCGGGCAATCGGGGCAGGAGTCCACGATGCGCACGCGCAGGTTGCCCTTGGGGCCCTCGATCTCCACGCACGAGCCGCACACCGCGCTGTTCTCGTACTGGCCGATGTTCATCGCCGCCACGTCCAGGTTCCCCGGGCTGGGATCGAAGCTGCAATTGCCCGCGCCCGTCGCGTCGTAGAAGGTGATGAGGCCGTCCTGGAACTCGCCGAGCGCGCGCAGGGCTCCGCCCGGGTCCGTGGGGCCACAGGCCGTGAGCAGCGGTAGCAGGATCGTCGCGAGCCAGCGTGCGGGGGCGAGCTTCTCGATGCGCATGACAGGGTCTCCTCTCAGCGGGAAGGGGGCAGGGAGTGTAGCGCGTCCAGACGCTCGTGCCCGGCTGCTCGCTCCAGGAGCGTCCCCCCGGAGAGGGGCCGGGCGGGGGGTTGAGGTGGTTCGGGGCTCGCTCCGTGCCTCCAGAGGGTGATAAGCCGGGGACTTCCTCCCCGACGTCTCTCGGAAAGCCCGAGCCCCTCAGACACGCGATGGCAGCGAATCCTGTCCCCGTAGTGGAGACTCGCAGCGCGGAGCGCGGCACGGAGGCCCCCATGCCTCCCGCCCAGGAGATGGGCACTCCGGTGAACCCGAGAGGCCTCCCGCTCTCCATCCGCCTGTTCCTTCTCACCCTGCTCTGTGCGCTGCCACCTCTGGTGGGGCTGAGTTGGAGGGCGAGGTCCACCAACGAAAAGACCCTCAAGGAGTCCGTCCTTCACCTGCACCGTTCCATCGTCTGGGACGTGCAGCGGACCGTTCGGGGCGAGCTGACCCGTGTCGAGCAGGACCTCGAGGACATTTCCAAGATCCTTTTTGGGCCTGGGCTGGGCGATGACACCACGCGCTATGCACTCGCCGGCTCCCGGGTGGCGGCGCTGCGCGACATCGACTTCGTCACGCTCTACGCCCCGAGCGGCCAGAGCGTCACCACCGTGAAGGCCGAGGAAGTGCCGGAGCCGCGAGTGCCTTCCCGGCTGGATCCCGCGCTCCTCGAGGCCCTTCGTGTCTCCAACGGTCGACTTGTCGTCCAGGGCGTGTATGCGAACGCGCAGGGGGAGCCAGTGCTCGAGGCCTTCTTCCCTATTGTCCGTGACGACGGCTCCGTGCGTGCCGTGCTTGGCACCCAGGTGAAGCTCCATGAGCTGTGCACGTTGATGGGTAATTTCGGCGAGCAGTTCCTTGGCTCGCGCGAGAATGTCTTCGTCGTGGACCGCGAGCGGCGGCTCGTGCTTCATGCGGACCCCGCCCGGGTGGCCGCTCGCGAGGACTTGTCCCGGCACGGTCTCTTCTCGGCGCTCAGCGGCGACTCCTCCTTTGGCACCGACATGGCCGCCATCTCGGATTTCCAGATGGACGGCGTGGAGATGCTCGGCTCGCTGGAGGTGCTCTCCGAGCGGGGCTGGGCTGTGGCCGTGCAGCAGCCCCAGTCCGTCGTGTATGCGTCGCTGTTGTCGATGCGCAGGTCCATTCTCGAAGCGTTCGCCATCGCCGCGCTGGTGGCCCTGGTGGCTGGCCTGCTCGGGGCCCGTCAGCTCACCCGGCCCATCCGTGATCTCGTGGCCGCGACGCGGGCCCTCTCCGAGCGCACCTTCCGCGGCGTGGGCGAGCGCGTTACCCGGCGCCGGGACGAGCTGGGCACCCTGGGCCGCGCCTTCGACAGCATGGCCCTCACGCTGGATGCCAAGGAGCGCGAGGTCGTCGCCCAGACGCAGGTGCGCGCGGCCCTCAGCCGCTACCTGTCTCCCGACGTGGTGGACCTGGTCGTGTCCAACCCGGACCAGCTGCGGCTCGGCGGCGAGCGCCGCGAGGTCACCATCCTCTTCGCCGACGTGGTGGGCTTCACCAAACTGTCCGAGGCCCAGCCGCCGGAGACCATCGTCGCGCTGCTCAATGAGCTGTTCACCTTCGCCACCGAAATCATCCAGCGGCGCGGGGGCATCATCGACAAGTTCATCGGCGACTGTGTCATGGCGGTGTGGGGCTCGCCCCAGTCGCACCCGGATGACGCCCTGCGCGCGGTGCAGGCGGCCGAGGATCTGCGGCGCTGGCTCGACGTGGGCAACCGCCGCTGGCGCGCGCGCTGGGGCATCGAGATCCAGCTGGCCATCGGCATCCACACCGGCCCCGCGGTAGCGGGCAACGTCGGCAGCGAGAAGCGCATGGAGTACACCGTCATCGGCGACACCGTGAACGTGGCCGCGCGCATCGAGTCCATGGCCCAGCCCGGGCAGATCCTCGTCAGCGAGTCCACGCGCGAGCGCATCGGTGACAGTGGCGTGGAGCTGGTGCCCGCCGGGGAGCGCCAGCTGCACGGCCGCACCGCGGCCACCCGCATCTTCGAGGTGCCGCTCTGATGCTCGAGCCGGGCACCCTCATCGCCGAGCGCTTCCGCGTCCTGCGATCGCTCGGCAAGGGCGGCATGGGCACGGTCTACGAGGCGGAGCAGCTCGGCCTGGGCCGCCACGTGGCCCTCAAGGTGATGCACCCGCACATCGCCAGCGCTCCCGGTTTCTCCGAGCGTTTCCAGCGCGAGGCCCAGGTGCTCGCCCGGTTGCGCCACCCGGGCTCCGTGGAGGTGTACGACTACGGGCTCGACTCGGGCTTCCTCTTCCTCGCCATGGAAATGGTGTCCGGCGAGACGGTGGACTCCCTCCTCATGCGCGAGGGCGCGCTGCCGGTACCGCGAGCGGTGGACATCGCCGTGCAGGTGCTCGAGGTGCTGGAGGCCGCGCACGCGCAGGGCATCATCCACCGCGATCTCAAGCCCGCGAACCTCTTCCTGGAGTCCACCCCGGGGGGCGAGCGCGTGAAGGTGCTCGACTTCGGCCTGGCCGCGCTCGGCGGCGAGCTGCACGCGCGTCTCACGCAGGAGGGTATGTCCGTGGGCACGCCGGGCTTCATGTCCCCGGAGCAGATGCGCGGGCAGCCGACGGACGGGCGCAGTGACCTGTACTCCCTGGGGTGCGTGCTCTACGAGCTGCTCACCGGCTTTCCTCCCTTCCCGGTGATGCCCTCGGCGGAGATCGTCGTCGCGCACCTCTACAAGCCGGTGCCCCCGTTCCACGAGGTGCGGCCGGACCTCTCCGTGCCCGAGCGTCTGGAGTCCCTGGTTCGCAGGGCCATGGAGAAGCTGCCCGCCGCGCGTCCGCCCGACGCGGCCTCCATGCGCCAGGAACTGCTGGCCGTGCTCGCCGAGCCCGTGGGGCCTCCGCCGCTGCCGAAGAAGCGGGGCGAGGGGAAGAAGACGGAGCGGGGGCTCGGCGGGGCGCGGCACGAGGTGCCCGTGCCGAAGCCCGTGCCCGGTGGGGCACCCGTGGGCGTGCTGGTGCCCAGGCACCAGGAACTCGCTGGCAACACGCTGGTGATGTCGCTCGCCGCGTGTGGCTTCCAGGCGTGGGTGGCCTCGGAGACCGAGCCCTGGGAGACGTTCGGCGCGCTGCTCGTCGTCGCGGACGGGCGCGAGTCGCTCGCCTGGGCGAGGTCCCTGGCCGCGCGCCCGGGTTCTCCTCCTGTCCTGCTGTGTGGTCCCGCGGATGACTGGGACCTGGTGACGGGCGCGCTCGAGGGAGGACTGTTCGACTTCGTCCCCCTGCCGCTCGATCCGATCGATCTGACCCGGAAGGTGTCGCGTGCCCAGAAGCTCAAGCGTTAGAGGACTCGCCACGGCACTCGTGCTGGTGCTGTGCCTGCCCGCCGTCTCGTGGGCCGAGGCCCCCAAACCCGTGGATGACGACGTGTACGTGGTGCAGCCCGGGGACACGTGCGGCAGCGTGGCGCGCAAGGTGTTCGGCGATGCGACCACCGGCTCCGCGAAGCTGCACGCGCTCAACAAGATGGGGGCGCCGCCGCATCAGCTCGTGCCGGGCACGGTGCTGCGCATCAAGGGAGACCCCGACGCGCGCCTCACCTTCGTCCGGCCCGAGGTCAACTCGAAGCGCGCGGGCAAGGTGGAGTGGTTCCAGGCCAACACCGGCCAGGGGCTGTGGCGGCTGGACTCCGTCAACACGCTGCGCGAGGCCGGCGCCGAGGTCACCTTCCGCGACCTGACGCGGCTGCAGATGAACGAGAACGCGCTCGTCGTCATCTACGGCCAGGCCACCAGGGCCACGGACAAGGTGAAGAAGTCCGGCGCGGTGGAGCTGCTGCAGGGCGAGCTGAACGTGTCGCTGGCGGAGCTGCGCGGCGAGCCCGTGGGCGTGCGGATGCCGGCGGCCACGGTGGCCGCGCGCTCGAAGGACCTGCTCGTGGGCGTGGACGGCCAGCAGATGAGCCGCGTCTCCGTCTATGACGGCCAGGCCGAGGTGAGCGCGCAGGGACAGAACGTCCAGGTGCCCAAGAACCATGGCACGCGGGTGGAGAAGGGGAAGATGCCCGAGAAGCCCCGTCCGCTGCCCGAGGCGCCGGCGTGGGCGGGCGGAGCGCGCTCGGTGCGGCTGCTGCTGGACGAGAAGGGCGTGGACGAGGAGCTGGCGTGGGCGCCGGTGAAGGACGCGGCGTCGTACCGGGTGGAGCTCGCGCGCGACGAGCGCTTCAACGATCGGGTGCATGGGGAGACGGTGCAGGCGGGGCAGGAGTCGCTGAAGTCCGTGGCCCGGGCGCTGGCGGCCGGCAGGTACTTCGCGAGGGTGCGTGCCGTGGACGCGGCGGGCCTGGTGGGCAGTGCGTCCGCCGTGCGTCAGGTGGAGGTGATGCGCGTGAAGACGGAGCGGGGCACGGTGGGGCCCCAGGGCATCCGGGGCGCGCAGCGCCTGGACTTCACGGTGGAGGGTGCCGAGTCGCTGGACTTCCGTCTCGACGGCGCGCCCACGACGCACCCGGTGCGGGTGGAGGGCGTGGGCACGCATACGCTGGAGCTGTTGCCTCGCGGCGTTCCCGATGCCCGTCCGGAGAAGCTGACGCTCACGGTGGTGCCGCCGCGCGTGGACGTGGACGTGGAGCCCGTGGCCGGCGCGTTCCGGGTGAAGGTCCTGGTGCTCGACGAGCAGGGCAAGCCGCTGGAGGGCCCCTTCGCCGCGCTGAAGCTGCGCGGACTGCATGGCACCCAGGTGGAGGAGCCGCTCCAGCGTCAGGCGGATGGCTCGCTGTTGACGCGCGCGGTGCCGGGGATGCGTGACGGGGAGCGCATGGCCTCGGTGGAGGCCCTCTGGGGCGACACGCCCGTGCAGCAGGTCAACGCGCTGGCTCCCGGGGAGCAGGCTCCGGTGCCCATGGCCGCCGAGCCCTCGACTCCCGTACAGGACGCCGAGGCGGAGGTGGCGCTCATGCCGCTGCTGGGTGCTCCCTCGGGAGGCCTGGTGGAGGCCTCGCCCCTGCCCACGGCCTTCCTGCCGCAGGCCTGGCTCTTCGAGGTGCGGATGCAGCCCGGACTGGGCGCGGAGGGCCTGGACATGGCGCGTGGACGCAGCACACTCGCCGTGGAGGGCCGCGTGTCCGAGCGGGTGGCCGTGGGCACCGCGCTGGCGATGCGCCCCGGTGCGCTGTTGAGGGGCGGGGTGACGGGCCCGTTGCCCGACACGGAGCTGTCCGCCTCGCTGTCGGCCCGGGTGCGGCTGACGGACCATCCCGCCTTCCGGGTGCTGCTGGCATTCGATGGCTCGCTGGCGGGCTCCCGCTTCGACGAGAAGGCGCGAGGGCTGCGGCTGCGTCCGGCACTGATCGCGGGGTTGCGCCGGGACCGTTGGGCCTTCTCCACCAGCCAAGCCTATGCCCTCCGGCCGGGCCAGGCCGAGGCCACCTGGGACAGTGCCTATCAGGTCTGGTTCCTGCCCCTGCCCATGCTGTCGCTCGGGGCGGAGCTGGATGCGCTGGTGGGCGCCACGCCCCAGGTGTCCGGTCCTTTGGGCCTCGCGGCCGGCGTGGGGGCCCGGTTGAAGCTCGGCGGCTTCGAGCTGGGCACCTCGGTGCGCCGGGGTTTTGGCCCGGATGGGACGCGCGTCTGGGGCGATTGGTGCGGACAGCTGACACTGGGCTGGTCCGGCCTGGGCGCGTTGATGCCTCAGTAGTCACGCGCCGCCCGCCGATGGCTTAGAGTCTCCTCTCATGGAGATGCCCGAGTTCATCGAGGCGAGGCGGCCGCGCTGGCAGCAGTTGGAGGCCCTGCTCGACAAGGCCGAGGAGCGCAGCCTGCGCGCCTTGAAGCTGGAGGAGGCCCGCTCGCTGGGCAAGCTCTACCGCGCCGTCTCCAGCGATCTGCTGTGGGTGCGTGCCCGCGGCGGCTCGGCCGACGTGAGCGAGTACCTCAATGACCTGGTGGGCCGCGCCTACGCCCTCACCTACCCGGGCCAGCGGCCGAGGTTCTCGGACGTCTGGGGCTTCGTCGCCCGCGGCTTCCCCGCGCTGCTCCGCCAGGAGTGGCGCATGTACCTGGCCTCGGTGCTCCTCTTCCTGGCGGGCCTGGGCTTCGGCTACCTGGGCATGCTCGCGGACCCGGACGCGGCCCAATACCTCGTCCCCGAGGAGCACCTGAGCCTGGAGCCCGTCCAGCGCGCCGCCGACGAGGCCTCGGGCGACGGCATGTCCGCGCAGCAGCAGGCGGCCTTCACCACCTTCCTCTTCACGCACAACATCGAGGTGGCGTTCCTCGCCTTCGCGTTGGGCATCACGGTGGGGGTGGGCACTGCGCTGATGCTCTTCTTCAACGGCCTGATGCTGGGGGCGCTCGCGCAGGTGTACACGGCCAAGGGGATGGCCGGCTGGTTCTGGGCGTGGATCCTCCCGCACGGCATTCCGGAGATCACCGCCATCTGCATCGCGGGCGCGGCGGGCTTCGTCATCGCCCGGGGGCAGGTGGCGCCGCGAGGCCTGCCCCGGGGCATGGCCCTGCGCCAGGAGGCCGTGCGCGCGGTGAAGCTCCTCTTCGGCACGCTCGTGCTCTTCGTGCTCGCGGGCTTCATCGAGGGCACCATCTCGCAGATCCACCCGCCGAAGCTGTCGGTGCTCTTCAAGGTGTCCTTCGCCCTGACCGTGGGCCTGGGCGTCTATGCCTACCTGTGCTCGGACTGGATGCGCGGGGCACGAGCGGATGCCGCGGCTCCGGACGGAGGCGGCGCGCGTTAGAGCGGAGGACGGGGAGGATCTGGCGCATCGCCTGGCGCGTGCGCGGGTTCCTCGGCGACATCCTGCTCGCCCGGGGGATGACGGCGGAGGCCCGCGAGTGCTTCCTGCGTCAGGTGCCCGAGAACGCCCGGACCCTGGAGCTGGCCCGCCAGCGTTGGGGCGAAGTCCCGGTGTAGATTTACAGCGGACCAGTGCCTGTTTGCCGTACGCACGGTGAAGGCCCAGGGCGGATGGCGGGGTGGGGATGTGATAGGTTCTCCCCTGTCCCGCATGGATAGCGACAAGACGGCTCCATCCCCACCGAGACCTCCCCCCAGCATCGCGCCGCAGGGCCAGCTCATCGCCGGGCGGTTCGTCATCGACGACCTGGCGGGACGCGGAGGCATGGGCCTGGTCTACCGCGCCAGCGATCTCACCACGGGCCGGAACGTGGCCCTCAAACTGCTGCATGCCTCCCCGTCGCAGGAGACCACGCTGCGCTTCAACCGCGAGGCCGTGCTGCTCTCCATGCTGGACCACCCGGGCGTCGTGTCCTACGTGGCGCATGGCACCATCGAGGAAGGCCAGCACTACCTGGCCATGGAGTGGCTCGAGGGGGAGGACCTGGCGCGCCGGCTGCTGCGCGAGCCCCTGCGCCTGTCCGAGGCGCTGGCCCTGCTGCGCCGGGCCGCCGAGGCGCTGGCCGTGGCCCACCGGCAGGGCATCGTCCACCGCGATCTCAAGCCCTCCAACCTCTTCCTGCGAGGCGGCCGGCCCGACGACGTGGTGCTGCTGGACTTCGGACTGGCCCGGCAGGCCGTCCCCACGATGATGGGCGTGACGGGCACCGGTGCGGTGGTGGGCACGCCGGGCTACATGGCGCCGGAGCAGGCCTCCAGCGAGCTGGAGATTCCTCCCGCCGCCGACGTCTTCTCGCTCGGGTGCGTGCTGTACGAATGCCTCACGGGCCGGCCGCCTTTCGAGGCGCCGCACTTCGCCGCCGTGCTGGCCAAGATTCTCTTCGCCGAGCCGGCGCGCCTGCACAAGCTGCGCCCCAGCCTGCCCGTCAGCATGCAGGGGCTGGTGGACCGGATGCTGGTGAAGGATCCGAAGCGGCGGCTGGCGGATGCCGACGGGTTGCTCAAGGCGCTCGCGGAGCTGGAGTCCGTCCCCGAGCTGCTGCTGCCCCGTTCCGAGTCGGACCCGCGCCCCGCGAGTCTGGAGGGCGCCGAGCAGCAACTCGCCAGCGTCCTGCTGATGTCCCTGCAGTCGCCGGACCCCGAGGACACGGCGGCGGCTCCCGGGAGGGGACTCGAGGTGCGGGATGCGTTGCGCGAGGAGCTCTCGGCGCATGGAGTCCGGGTGGAGCTGCTGGCGGACGGCTCGCTGGTGGCCACGCTGGTGCCCGAGCGCGGCACGGCGACGGACCAGGCGGCGCTGGCGGCGCGCTGTGCGCTCACCTTCAAGGAGCGGTGGCCCGAGGCCGCGGTGGTGCTGACCACGGGCCTGGGCATGTTCAACGAGCGGCTGCCGGTGGGCGAGGCCATGGACCGGGCGGGGCGGCTGCTGCGCCAGTTGGAGCGGATGCCCTCGTCCGCGTGCGTGGTGCTGGACGATGTCACGGCGGGGCTGCTCGGGCCGGGCTTCCAGCTCTCGCGCATGGACTCGGGCGCCTTCCTGCTGCAGGGCGAGCAACTGGGGGTGGATGCCTCGCGGCCCCTGTTGGGCAAGCCCACGCCGTGTGTGGGCCGGGAGCAGGAGCTGGCCCTGCTGGAGTTCTCCCTCAACACCAGCATCGAGGAGCCCGCGTCACGGGCCATGCTGGTGACGGCGCCGGCCGGAGTGGGCAAGTCGCGGCTGCGCCACGAGTTCCTGCGCCGGCTGGAGCGGCGGGAGCAGCCGCCACTGGTGCTGCTGGGGCGGGGAGACCCGATGAGCGCGGGCGCCTCGTACGGCCTGATGGGCCAGGTGCTGAGGCAGCTGTGCGGAATCGTGGAGGGGGAGCCCCTGGAGACGCGCCGTGCGCGGCTGTTCCAGCGGGTGGCCCTGCACCTGCCGGCGGAGGAGGCCCAGGAGGTGGCGGCGCTCCTGGGCGAGCTGTGCGCCGTGCCCTTCCCCGGAGAGGAGAGCCCCCGCCTGCTCGCGGCGCGGAGCGATCCATTGGAGATGAGCACGCAGGTGAGCCGGGCCCTGGTGCACTTCCTTCAGGCGGAGTGCGCCCACCGGCCGGTGCTGCTGGTGCTGGAGGATCTGCACTGGAGTGACGCGCTCACCGTGAAGCTGGTGGAGGAGGTTCTCCGGGCGCTGGCCGAGCAACCGTTGATGGTGCTGGCGCTGGCGCGGCCGGAGGTGAAGGAGCTCTTCCCCGCGTTGTGGGGGCGCCGCGTGCAGGAGCTGCCGCTGCATGGGTTGAGCAAGAAGGCGGGGACGCGGCTGGCGCGCGAGGTGTTGGGGCCGCACGTGCCCGAGGCGGCGGTGCGCCGGGTGGTGGAGCTGTCGGACGGCAACGCCTTCTTCCTGGAGGAGCTCATCCGCCTGGTGCCCGAGGAGCGTGGAGACTGGGCGCCGGAGACGGTGCTGGCTGTGCTGCAGGTGCGTTTGATGCGGATGGAGCCCGCGGCCCGGCAGGTGTTGCTGGCGGCGAGCGTCTTCGGCCGCACCTTCTGGCGGGGCGGTGTGGAGGCCTTGCTGGAGTCCACGGTGGGCGAGACCCTGGAGCGTCACCTGCGGCAGCTCGTGGAGCAGGAACTCATCGCGCCGCAGCCCGGGGGCCGCTTCCCGGGTGGGGGCGAGTACCGTTTCCGTCACGCCCTGGTGCGGGATGCCGCCTACGGCCTGGTGTCGGACACGGTCCGGCCCACGGGTCACCGCCTGGCGGGCGAGTGGCTGGAGCGGATGGGAGGGGAGCCGGATCCATTCGAGCTCGCCACGCACTTCCATCTCGGGCAGCAGCCGGCGCGTGCGCTTCCTTTCTATCTCCAGGCCGCCAAGCGCTTCCTGGAGCGGCACGATCTGACGGGGCTGGTGCGCTGCCAGCACGGCGCGCTGGCCTGCGGTTACGGCGGCGAGGCCCCCGCGGTCTGAGGACATGTCCCTCCATCGCTCTCAGCGACTCCGATGCATCGCACTCGCGATGAGCCTTGTCGTACTGGGAGCCGAGGGGCGCGCCCATCAAGAGCAGTCAGTGCCCGGTGTCTCCAGTCTGGACTGTGCACCTGCCGCGGCGCGGCCTCCCGGCCTCCATGCATGTCCGGTCGAGACCATGAGCTGTTATCCCGGGTGCGCGCAGGTTGGAGAACTGTATGCGTGCGGGGCTCAGTTGATCGCGCTCGCGGGAGGACTGACCGCCGCGATCATCGCGGTCGCGGAAGCGGAGGACACTTCGGTCGACGACTTCTGCAAGAAGCACACGGCCCTCTGCGCGAAAGGCGGCGTGCAGAACAAGGAGAACGAGTACGTTCGTGATGCCAGGTTGCGAGCGGACCCTTGTGGGTGGCTTCAAGAGCAGTACGCCGGAGCCGATGCAAGCGAACGCGAGAAGATTCGCCTGGCGCAGAAGTTCCTCGGCTGTCGCAACAAGCAGAAGCGCAAGACGTGAGGGGAGCGAGGAAAAGATGTCCTGGTATGCCGCGCATGTCGTGCTCTATTTCGAGTACAGGGAAGGGCCGCAGGACGAGTTCCCGGTCATGGAGAACGTCTACCTCATCCACGCCGCGACCGATGAGGCAGCCTTCGCGCGAGCCGAGAATCGAGGACGCTCCGACTGCGCGGAGGACGACGAGAGCCTGACCGTCAATGGAAGGCCCGCCCGTCTCGTTTTCGGGGGCGTGCGGAAGCTCATCTCTTGTGCCACCGACGCTGAAACCCTCGAGGATGGTGTCGAGGCAACGTACTCCTTCCTGGTCGTTTCCGGCCGGCAGCAGCTCGATGCCTTGATCAAGGGGGAGCCCGTCCCCGTGCTCTACGAGGAATGAGCGCCCGCCGGATTGCCCGTCAGCATCGGCCCTACAGCACGCCGCGCGCTTTGATATCGAGGTAGCGGTTGACGGCGGCGAGGCTCAGCTCATCCGGCTGCACGTCGAGCATCTGCACGCCACCGGCGCTCACCTTGGCCTTGAGGGATTCGCGGTCCGTGAGCAGCTCGCTGGCCACGGCCTGTTGATAGGCCTGCTCGGGCCCCGAGGGCTCGGTGCGCAGCAGGGCCGCGAGCGCGGTGTCCCGCACGGACAGGCACAGGGGCACGTGCCGCCGCGCCAGCCGGTGGAGTGGCGCCACCATGGTGGAGGCCTGCTCCTCGTCGAGGAAGTCCGTGAACACGCACAGCAGGCTGCGCCGCGTGAGGCGCACGTTCAGCTCCTTGAAGAGCGCCAGGTAGTCCACGTACGTGAGGCTCGGCGTGGTGGAGTAGAGCGTGTCCAATATCTTCCGGTACTGCAGCCGGCCCGCCGCCGGAGGCAGGTACGCCTTCACTCCATCCGCGAACACGGCCAGCCCCACGCGGTCTCCGTTGCGCACCGCCACGAAGGCCAGGAAGAGCGCCGCGTTGACGGCATGGTCCAGCTTGGTGAGCCCGTCCACCTGCGCCGCCATGGAGCGGCCCGCGTCCACGCAGATGAGGATGGACTGCGAGCGCTCGGACTCCATCACCCGCGTCACCGGCCGCGTGCGCCGCGCGGTGGCCTTCCAGTCCACCTCGCGCACCGAGTCTCCCTGCGCATAGTCCCGGAGCCGCGCGAACTCGCTGCCCCGCCCGTCCCGGCGCAACTGCCGCAGGCCCAGGTTCACCAGGTCCAACGCCGCGCCGGACAGGAGCAGCCGGCTGGCGCCTCGCAGGTCCGGGAACACCGACACGTTCTGCGCCGCGGGGAAGTGCCGCTCGTGGAAGACGAGCCCCAGCGGCCCCCGCACCCGCACGTGCACATCGCCGAAGGCGAACTTGCCGCGCTTGGAGGGGGACACCCGGTACACCCAGCGCGTCTGGCTGTCCGCGGGCAGGCGCAGCGGAGCCTCCTCGGGCGTGGCGGTGAAGGACTCGGGCACGTCGTCCTTCACGCGCACGTCCACGGCCTGGCCACCGCGGTGCACCAGCAGCAGCTCCACCTTGTTGGGCGCGCCCACGGACAGACGGGAGGGCAGCTTCCGGCTCACCTCCAGGCGCACCCGGCGGGCCATCAGGAAGTCCGCTCCCGCCAGCACCAGGGCGAGCACATCCAGCACCAGCACCGCGCCGCCGAGGCCCGGGAAGAATCCCGCCGCCATCATCGGCACGGCCAGCAGGCACAGCAGCACCCACAGGCGCCCGGTGGGAATCACCGGGGGACCTCGACGGACTGCACCACCTCGCGCAGCACGTCCGAGGGCGTGGCCCCATCCAGCTCCGCGTCCGGCGACAGCAGCAGGCGGTGGCGCAGCACGGGCCCGGCGAGGAAGCGCACGTCATCCGGCGTGACGAAGCCCCGGCCGCGCAGGGCCGCCAGCGCCTTGGAGGCCAGCAGCAGGTGCACGCCCGCGCGAGGCCCCGCGCCCAGGCGGATGCGGCTGGAGGCGCGCGTGGCCGCCACCAGCTTGCGCACGTACGAGAGCACCGGCGGTTCCACCGTCACCTCGTTGAGCGCCGCCCGCGCCGCGAGCAGGCCCTCCTTCGTCACCGCCGGCCCCACGCCCGCGCGCGCCAGGTCTCCCGCGTCGAAGCCCCGGTGCACCGACTCCAGGATGGCGTCCTCCTCCTCGGGGGCCGGGTAGCCCACGTCGATCTTCAGGAGGAAGCGGTCCAGCTGCGCCTCGGGCAGCGGGTAGGTGCCCTCGGACTCCACCGGGTTCTGCGTGGCGAACACCGTGAAGAGCGGCGACAGCGGCATGTGCCGGCCCTCCAGCGACACACCGCGCTCCTGCATGGCCTCCAGCAGCGCGGACTGCGTCTTGGCGGGGGCGCGGTTGATCTCATCCGCCAGCAGCAGGTCCGTGAAGATGGGGCCGCGCACCAGCACGAAGGACTGGCTCTTCAGGTCGAAGATGCTGGTGCCCAGGATGTCGGCGGGCATCAGGTCCGGGGTGAATTGAATCCGCTTGAAGTCCGCGCTGACGCCGCGCGCGAGCGCCTTGGCCATGAGCGTCTTGGCCACGCCGGGTACGCCCTCGAGCAGCACGTGGCCACCGGCGATGAGGCCCACGAGCATGAGCTCGAGCGGCTCGTCCTGGCCGACGACGGCCTTGCGCACCTCGGAGAGCACGCCCTCGCGGATGGCATGGGCGGCGGCCACGGCGTTGCTGGCGGGAGTGGGGGCGAAGGTGGAAGTCATGACTCCTCGGGGGTCGAAGCAGCGAGCGCGCGCGAGGGCGGCCCGGAAGGATGGATGCGCTGGCGCAGCACCGCGGCGCGGGAGGCCAGTTGTTTCAAATCGCCCTCGCCGGACACCGTCTCGGCGTTGCGGACCACGGCGCGCAGGCCGTTGGCCAGGTCCTCCCGTCCGCGCGCGGCCAGTCCCTCGGCGACGGACGTGGCGGGCGCGTGGGCGGGCATTCCGGCGTGCAGGGCCAGCTCCTGGGTGAGGCCCTTGGTGATGAGGCTGGCGGCGAAGCCGTGGTGGCGGCCCTCGCGGTACAGGCGGCTCATGGCGAAGAGGGCGTCCGTGGCCCCCACGCGGGTGGACTCGGGAGGCGCACGCGGCCGGCCGAAGCGCTTGAGGGCCACCGCCCACAGACACAGCCCCAGCAGCAGCTGCGCCACCGCGAAGTGCAGGCCGTAGCGGCGGGCGAAGTCCACCACCGAGCGCTCGTTGGTGAAGCCGTGGTGGTGCTCGTCGAACTCGTAGGGCCCGGGGCCCAGGGCGCGCAGGGCACTCAGCCAGAACTGCGCGTTGTCCGCGCGCGCGAGCGCCTGGTTCATCGCCAGCTCCGGCGCGCCCACCACCAGCACCTTGCCCGCGCCGTAGGGCACCACCGCCGCCACCGTCATGTTCAGGGGCTCGTCGCGCAGCAGGGGCACCGCGCCCTTCTCGGGCAGTTGCAGGTAGGCCTGCACCTTCGCCTCCACGCGCTCCACGCCCAGCGTGTACGGGCTGGAGAGCGGCGGGACGAGCGTGCGCATGGGCAGCGAGGTATCCGCCTTGGTGAGCTTCACCCCGAGCGCGTCCAGCAGCGGGTTCTCCTTCGAACCCCACGGCACGTAGACGAGGGTGCTGCCGGTCTTCACGTGCTCGAGGAGCTTCTCCGTCTCCTTGTCGCTCAGCTCGGGGACGTGCAGCCGGTTGAAGCCGTGGCGGGGGACCTCCTCGTCCTCCAGTCCGTCCTTCTTGTCGGCGGCGAGCGCCGTCTGATCCGGATCCTCCTCGCGGGCGCCGTCCACTTCCACGGCGAGCAGCACCGGGGTGCCCGTGCCCTTCTGGATGATTCGAAGGTCCGCGGTGCGCCGGACGGCGGGCAGGCCACTCTCCTGGACGAGCAGGAAGAGCCCGCGAGCCCCATCGGGCTGGGCGCGCCAGGTGGAGAGCGTGTCGGCGAAGCCACCCCGGGCCGCGCCGCGCACCAACCACGTGCCGAGCACGGCGGTGATGAGCAGCCCTCCCACCACGAGCAGCGGGAAACGGTCACGCACCGGCGGCCTCCGGGGTGGCGGGGGTGGGGTTCAGCATGGGCGCACACAGCGCGCGGAAGTCGCGGTAGCCGTCCGCGCCCACGGGCAGGTTGCCATACCAGGCGAAGTCGAAGCGCCGCGTCAGCTCGCGGAAGGAGGGGACCCACTCGCGGCGGCTGCGGAACTGGCGCAGGTAGTCCCAGTTGCTCAGCGTGGTGTCGTAGTGGATGACGCCCTCGCGGTGCAGGCGCGAGAGCAGGGCGAGGTACAGGCTGCGCACGGCCTCGCGGTACTCGCCCCGGGCGGCCAGCTCGTCGGCGAGGTGGGCCCAGCCCTCGGGAGGGCGGGAGAGGGCGTTCATCGGATCCGCCGCCAGGGTGGACGCGTCCTGCGTGCTCACCTCGAGCCGCGTGTCCTCGCCCTCCTGGGCCTTGCCGAGCGCGCGCAGCAGCACCAGCGTGAGCACCACCAGCACTCCGGCGATGAGGACCACCACCAGCACGTTGGCCACCGCCTGTCCCCCGGCGGCCGAGAAGCTGGGGCCCGGGGTCTGCGTCTCCGAGCGGCGGAAGAGCCTCTCCAGCCACTCCGCGAGCCACTTCATGAACCGCTGCCAGGGGCCCGGGGGGGGAGGCACCTCCTCGTCGGTGTTCTGCTCCTGGGGGGCCTCGGGCTCGGGCACCTGGAACTCGGGCCGCGCGAGGATGTCCCGGGCACGTGCCTGGGCCGCCCGTGCATCCGCCTGCTTCTCCAGCTCGGCGGTCTGCGTCGCCAGGGTGACGCCCTGCTCGAGCCGCTCCAGGGCGTTGCAGTCCTCGTTCTCCAGGACGTCCTTCTCCACGTCGCGCACCAGGCGCTGGAACTTGATGGCCTCGGCCGGGCTCAGCGTGTCGAGCGTCCGCCGCCAGCCCTCCGTCTCGGGGGCATCCAGGTCGCAGTACCCGGCCATCTCCTGGAAGCGCTGCTCCGTCTCCGCGCGGGAGGGCGGCTTCACGGGCACCTGCGCCCGGGCCGGGCTGGAGAGCAGGCAGGTGACGAGGACGGCGAGCAGGGCGGGCGCCGCCTTCCGGGTGGGCAGCCGCTGCACCGAGGCGAGCAGATCCAGCCCCTCCAGGCGCACGCGTCCATCCACCAGCAGCAGCGTGGAGGTGGCGGCGCGCAGGGGCTCGAAGAGGGTGAAGGTGGCGCAGGCGAGGAAGACGACCCAGGCGGTGTTGTCCAGGGAGGCGAAGCGCTCGGCGAAGGTGAGGTCGATGCCGAGCAGCTTGCGGCCGACGTAGAGCAGGGCGTTGGCGGCGATGTGGAGGTTGAGGAAGGCCAGGAGCTGCACCAGCAGGAGGATGCGCACGCCGGTGGCGCTGCCTCGCGCGGGGCCGAGCATCTTCGAGCACACCCCATACAGGTTCAGGGGGCTGCCACGGCCCTGGAGGGTGGCGGCGTAGCCGACGAGGTGCGCGGACAGGAAGAAGAAGGCGAAGCCCAGCGAGACGCCGAGCGTGAGCAGGTTGAAGGCGAAGAGGTACGCCACGGCGCACAGGAGGCTGGGCGTGCGGGCCAGCGCGGCGCGCAGCGAGGCCCACGCCGTGGGCTCTCCCTGCCCCTGGCCGAGCACCAGCTCCTGCACGTGGTGGCAGGCGGCGCCCTGGAAGATGCCCCGGACGAGCCAGGCGAGGGTGAACCAGAGCGCGGGCAGGCTCAGGGAGCGGTTGTTGGTGATGGCATCCGTCAGGTGCATCAGGGCCGCGGTGACGAGCGCCCCGCCGGGAAGGGTGAGGGCCCACACGCCGGAGCTGTGCACGCAGACGCGCAGGCCCGCGTCCAGGATGGCCACCGCCCCTCGGGGGCGCAATTCGAGCGCGGAGACGGCCATGTCAGAGCCCCGAAGCCATGCGGGAGAGGAGCAGGACGCCGCCATAGACGACGGCGGCGCCGATGAGGGCCAGCAGCACGTTGCCCACGGTCCATTCACGGCGTTCCGAGGGCCCGTCCAGCGCCTTGAGGCGCTTCTCGAGGCAGCTGGCGCACCGGTTGATGCCCTCGAACTGGGTGGTGCACTCGCGGCAGACGACGTGGCGGCACTCCACGCAGATACCGAGCCCGGTGCGTTCCGGATGGTAGTGGCAGCGGCCCGAGCCCTGGATCATGGGAGCAGCCTACGCAATCCCGGGGCGCCCGTACCAGCGGCTCGGAGGGCTACTTCACCGGGAAGTAGCCCACGGTGGTGGCGATCTCCTGGCCCTCGGGGGAAAGCACGTAGTCGAGGAAGGCGCGGGTGGTGCCGGTGGCCTGCCGGGGCAGGTAGAAGTAGAGGCGGCGCGAGAGCGGGTAGGTGCCGTTCTGGATGTTCTGGGGGCTGGGCGCGATGGCCTCGCCCGCCGCGTCCTTCTTCACCTTCAACTCCTTGACGCCCTTGGCATAGGCGGCGCCGCCGTAGCCGATGCCGTTGCGCTCGAGGCCCACCGCGTTCACCACCGCCGCGGTGCCGGGCAGGGTCAGGGCCCGGGGGGTGAAGTCCTCGCCGCCGAGCACCTCGTCCTTCACGAAGACGTAGGTACCCGAGGAGTTCTCCCGTGAATAGACGACGATGGGGGCGTCCTTGCCGCCCACGTCCTTCCAGCGGGTGAGGTCGCCCAGGTAGATGGCCTTGAGCTGCTCGAGGGAGAGCGACTCCACGGGGTTGCTCTCGTGGACATAGAAGGTGATGCCGTCCAGGGCCACGGGGAGCTCCACGGGGCCGGAGGGGTTACGCTGGTGGGCCTGTTGCCGCTCGGTGTCCTTGATGGGGCGGCTGGACATGGCGATGTCGGTGGTGCCGTTGATGAGCGCGGCGATGCCGGTGCCCGAGCCGCCGCCCGTCACCTGGATCTTCGCCTCGGGGTGCGTCTTCATGAAGTGCTCGGCCCAGCGCTGGCCGAGGAGGACCATGGTGTCCGAGCCCTTCACCGTCACGGAGCCCTGGAGTCCCGGCGGGGGAGGGGCCTGGGTGCCCGCGTCCGCTCCGTTGGAACCGGAGGGGCGCCTGCATCCGGACAGCAGTCCGAGGAGCGCGAGGACGAGGAGCGAGCGGGGCTGCGGTCTCATTGAGCGAGGATACACAGGGCCCGCGCGGCAGGTGGGTGACATCTCCGTTGGTTTTCCAGTGAGAATCCGGTGGGGGGTCCGCTAGAACCGCCGCTCCCGAGACGGAGGAGAACAGAATGGACTTCATCGGACAGCTCTCGCAGCAGCTTGGCGTGGACTCCAACCAGGCGCAGGGCCTCGCGGGCTCGCTGCTCGAGCTGGTGCAGGGGACCGTGAAGGAGAAGATGGGGGCGGAGGCGGCGGACCAGATGGGCCAGGCCATTCCCGAGATGCAGGGGTGGCAGCAGCAGGCGGAGGCGCGGACGCAGCAGGGCTCGCAGGGAGAGTCCGGTGGTGGACTGATGGGCGCGCTGGGCGGGCTGGGTGGGCTGCTCGGGGGCCAGGGTCAGTCGTCCGGAGGCGGTGGTGGCGGGCTGATGGGCGCGCTCGGTGGCGCGATGGGTCAGGCGAGCGAGGTGGCGGGAGTCGTGGCGCTGCTGCAGCGCTTCAACCTCGATGCGGGCAAGGCCTCGCTGGTGGCGCCGCTGCTGCTCGACTTCCTCAAGTCCCGGCTCGATCCGAAGCTGGTGGGGGGCATCCTCGCGGTGATGCCGATGCTCGCCAACCTGGGGAGTGGGGGCGGCAACACGCCTGGGGGTGGCGGAGGCCAGGGCGGTGGAGGCCTGGGCGGGCTGCTGGGTGGCCTCATCCGCTGAGCCCGAAGCATGAGCCAGACAGTCGCAGAGCTGCCCGAGCCCGCGCGGGCCATCGTCGCGGAAGAAGAGGCGCTGCTCGCGCGCGTGCTCGCCTCGGTGGAGGCCGCGAGGCAGCGCAGTGGCAGCCGCACGCAGGAGACCCAGGGCTTGGTGGCCCAGCTGCAGGTGTTGCGCGACGAGGCGGCGACCGCACCGGTGGCCGACCTTCCGCACCTGCTCCATCAGATGAACCAGGCGCGGGCGCTGCTCGAGCGCCAGGAGACGGCGCAATTGCCAGACGTCGGCGCTCCCTACTTCGCGCACCTGCGCGTGGAGGGGCCCGCCGGCATCCGGGACTACCTGCTGGGCCGCACGAGCTTCGCGGATGCGTCCGCCGACGTGCGCATCATCGACTGGCGCTTCGCCCCGGTGGCGCGGGTCTTCTATCGCTACGGGGAAGGGGACTCCTACGAGGAGTGGTTCGGCGAGCGGCTGTCCGAGGGCACCGTCGAGGTGCGCCGGCTGGTGGTCATCGAGCGCGGGCGGTTGATTCGCGTCCAGTCGGGCACGCTCGTGCTCGTGCGCACGCCCGAGGGCCCCTGGCGGATGCTGGGGGCCGGGCCGGCTTCCCAGCTCGCGGGGGGAACGGGGACGGCGGTGCGCCCGGGCCAGCTCGGAGTGGGGGAGGGGGCCTCACGGCGCGAGGGAGCGCTCGACGTCACCGCGCTGCTGGACGCCGAGCAGTTCGAGGCCGTGAGCGTGGCCGCGGACCAGCCGCTGCTCGTCCTGGGAAGCGCGGGCAGCGGCAAGACGACAGTGGCCCTGCACCGGCTCGCGAAGATCGCCTTCGACGACCACGCGCGCTACCCCGAGTCCCGGATGAAGGTCATCGTCCCCGAGGAAGGCCTGGCGCGCCTGTCCCGGCGCCTGCTCGCGCCGCTCGGGCTGGGGAAGGTGTCCGTCGAGACGCTCGACTCCTGGGCGGCCACGGCCGCGCGCGTCTCCTTTGGTGCCAAGGCCATCAAGCTGTGGGAGGATCCGCCGCCGCTCGTCTCGAAGCTCAAGCGCCATCCTGCCCTGCGCCTCGCGCTCGCGGCCCGCCTGGGGGTGCTCAAGTCGTCGGCCACCAGCCTGCCGCGCCTGCGCAAGAAGCTCGCCGAGGTCTTCACCGACCGGCGCTTCCTGGAGGGCGTCGTCTCCTATTCGAAGGGGGACCTGCCGCTCACGGCCGTGGACGAGACGGTGCGCCACACGATGCTGCAGATCGCCACGCCGCTCGAGCGCGAGCTCGAGGGGGTGGACCCCGAGCGCCTCCAGACGCTCGACGGCAAGTCCCTGGAGAGCGGCACGCCCGACGAGCTGGCGGGCACGTTGGACCTGGAGGACCTGCCGTTGCTGCTCTTCCTCCGGGCCCAGGGGGGAAACCTGGGCGCGGTGGGGCGGCTGGTGCACGTGGTGCTGGACGAGACCGAGGACTTCTCCCTCTTCGAGCTGTTCGTGGTGGGCAAGCTGCTGGGCGAGGCGCGCAGCTGCACGCTCGCGGGCGACGAGATGCAGCAGACCTCGACGAGCTTCGCGGGGTGGCAGGCGGTGCTCTCGGAGCTGGGCATCCGCGACGCGGCCACCTGCCGGCTCCAGGTGTCCTACCGTTGTCCAAGGCCTGTCACGGAGTTGGCGCGTACAGTGTTGGGCACGCAGGCCACCACCGCGGCCCCCCAGGCCGGCCGCGAGGGCGCCCCCGTGGGGTTCCACCACTTCCCCGACGAGGCCCAGGCCCACCTCTTCATCGGCGAGGCGCTGAGGGACCTGTTGGAGCGCGAGCCCCATGCCTCCGTGGCCGTCATCGCCAGCGGCCCGGAGCAGGCGCGGACCTTCCACCGGGTCGTCGCGGACCAGTCCTGGGCCCGCCTCGTATTGGAGGGGGACTTCTCCTTCGAGCCCGGGGTGGATGTGACGGACGTGGACAACGTCAAGGGGCTCGAGTTCGATTACGTCGTCATCCCCGACGCCACGGCCCGCCTCTACCCCGCCCATGACGAGGCGCGTCGCAGGCTCCACATCGCCATCACCCGGACTTCCCATCAACTCTGGGTTGTCTCGTCTGGGGTCCGCTCGCCCTTGCTCGCTGAAAAAATCGTTTTGAACGAATTTCAACAATTGTGACAAACTGCGGGGAATGATGGAGCGCCGTCCCCAGCTGCTCTCACGGCTGTCCAGATGTCGGCCAGAGCATCTGGTTCCCGGGATGTTCCTCGAGGCGGCACTGACATCGGTGGCGGCTCGCGCATCCCCCGAGGTGCTCGAGCGGGCCCGGCGGCAGATCTCCGAGGGCGAGCGGCTGGTGGAGAACTACCGCTACCCGGTGGCGTGGATGTTGGGGATCCTCGACGTCATCGGTCAGGACGCGGAGGCGCGGGGCGGCTCCTATGGCGAGGCCCTCTACCTCACCGGACGGGACGCGGGGCTCGCCTATGTGCGGAGCACGGTGGGGCGGATGCGGGCCATGGTGGGCTCGGCGTCCGGACTGCACCGCTCCCTGGAGGGCATCCCGAGCGCGGCCTCCGTGGCGGTGACCTTCGGCGAGCACTCCTACCGCCGGCTGAGCCCCAACTCCGGGGAGCTCATCTTCAAGCAGGACCTGATTGGCGTGGGCTGGAACGTGGGCATGGTGGTGGCCAGCACCTCCACCGCGCTGGCGTTGGGCGCGGATGGGTTGAAGTTCGAGGCCACCGCGACCGACGAGGACGCCAGCAGCTTCGTCCTCCGGCTCAGCTGGTAGGGTTTTCCCAGACCTTTCCCAAAAGACAGGGATTGGACCCGCGCGGGACGCGGCGCGTGCACGTGTGTCCGGCACCGGAAGCCGACAGTTTGGGAAGCCCGGGGAGAGCTTCAATTCCAAACGAGGCGCTTGCCGGCTCGCGCGCAAGGAATTGAAATCACTCTGCCACGCGGAGGGCGCGCAGGGCCATTCCGGAGTTGCGTCCGAGTCGCGTTGCTACGGATTTCGCCGCGAAAGTCAATGGCTTCCATTAGGGAACTTGACGAGGCGCGGCCGTGTATGTTTCCTCTCACGGTGCAAGGGATTGGGAGCCAAGGGGAAATCCATGCATTCGCTCACGGAACAACTGATGGGTCATTCGCGCGCGGGCTCGGTCACGGGTCCGTACTCGGGTTACTCGCTCCATGGTCCGGGGGGCATCCAGGTGGTGCTGCCCGAGCAGGGCGTGGTGCTGGGCCGGGCCACGCAGCTGAGCCCCACGGCGGTGTGGGCGGAGCCGGCGAACGCGGTGGAGACGCTGGCCCATGAGCGGACGGTGCGCGTGTGTCTGGACGTGGGCGGCACGGCCATCGGTCCGCTGACGGGCGAGCCCCGGTGGAGCGGAGCGGGGGCGCGGGGCTCCGCGGTGGGCATCCAGCTGGTGGGCATCTCCGCGGAGCAGGGCCGGCAGATCCTGAGCGTGCTGGAGGAGGCGGTGCTCAATGGCAACGCCCAGCCCGAGGCCTCGCCGCTGCCCGTGCAGGAGGAGATCGCCGGGCTCGAGCGCATCGAGTCCGTGCTCACGGCCATCTCCGCGATGAACAACAAGGGCGTGCTGCGCCGGCCGGGCCGGACGGTGCGGGTGATGCTGGAGCGGCTGGACGCGGAGCGCGGCCTGTTGCACTGGCGGTGCACCGAGCCGGGGGCGGGCTGGGGCGAGGCGCCCTATGAGCTCGAGGTGGTGGGCTACAACTCGGCCTACCGGATGCGCCTGGAGGGCACCACCGCGCAGGGGGACACGCTGGTGTCGCGGCTGCCCGAGCGGCTGTGGCGGGTGCGTCACCGCGCCCATCGCCGCGTGCGCGCTCCCGAGGGGCTGAAGGCCCGTTTCGATCATCCGCTGTGGAAGGAGCTGGGCCGGCGCGAGCGCGAGGTGGTGGATCTCTCCTTCACGGGACTGGGGCTGCACGTGGGCCCCGAGGACCTGGTCTTCCCCGGGCTCTTCCTGCGGCTGGAGCTGCGGATGGCCGATGGGGAGTGCCTCTCCCTCCATGGCGAGGTGCGGCACGTGTCGGCCGCCCGGAGCGATGGGCGGCGGATGGCGGGTCTGGAGGTCCGTCCGCGGACGGAGCAGGACATGGTGCTGTGGTCGCACTTCGTCTCGCAGTCGCTGTGCCCCTCCACGCGCACCAGCGAGGAGTACCTCGAGCCGCTGTGGGAGCTGTTCGAGGACTCGGGCTACTTCAACCTGGCGGGCAAGTCCGCCGGGCACTTCGACGAGCTGCGCCGGAGCTTCGTGGACCTGGGCAAGCGCTCGGCGCAGCTTCCGCACCTCTTCTGCCAGACGGTGTGGCCGTCGGAGCGGGGCGTGGAGGCGTCGCTGTCCTCGCTCAAGGCCTACCGTCACTCCTGGATGGTGCACCAGCTGGGGCGGCGGCCCGGCAAGCCGTCCAACGCGCCCGAGGTGCCGGGGCAGATCCTCCGGGACATCTACCTGCGCACGCTGGAGCACTCCCAGGGGGATCCGGAGTTCCGCTGGGCCATCAGCTACGCCGAGTCCACGGTGCCCTGGGTCTACCGGACGCACGTGCGGTTCGCCCAGCGCACGCAGGGCGGCGGGCAGAGCCTGGTGATGCCGCTGCGGATGATGGACGTGGAGTGCGCCGAGATGAGCGGCCAGCCCGTGGGGGACCTGGACATCGGGCCCGCGTCCATCGGGGAGAAGTACCTGCTGGCGGGGGAGATCGCCCGCACGCGTCCGGCCTGCTACGTGGAGGCGCTGGACTTCACCCGGGATCGCCTGGAGCTGTGGGGCACCTCGCGTGCCTGGCAGGGCGTGGGGTTGGAGCGCGAGCGGCGCATCTTCGTGGCGCGCCGTCAGGGGGTGCCCCTGGCCGCGCTGGTGGTGGAGCTGGGTCACCCCGGGACGAACCTCTTCCGGCTGCTCGACTCCGCGCGCCTCTTCCCGCTGGTCCCCGAGGGGAAGCGGAGCGCCTACGTGGCGCTGCTGGACGAGGCGCGCCGCTGGTTCGCGCTCCACGGGCGCAGCTCCTTCGTCTTCCTGTGCGAGGACGATGGGGCCTACGCGCAGGCGGCCCGCCTGCATGACGATCCCTCGACGCAGCCCGTCCTGTGGATCATCCCCGCCTCGCGGGTCCCCGAGTTCCTCGAGCACGTCAGCGAGCAGTCCGTTGGCCGTGCCCGCTCCACCCCTCATCTCGAGTCCTAGTTCCGTCCCGGTTCCGAAGGAGTCTCCTCATGGATTTGCTGAAGATGCAGTACGAGCCCCACGCCGTCCCCGCCCGCACCCTTCTGGACACGGACCCGGCCCTGTGCCGCCTGTTGGATCCGTCCATCCCGCCGGCCGTGCTGGAGCGCTTCCTCATCGAGTGGATGGCGCGCGCGGTGTACATGACCGAGCCGGTGGACGGGTGGATCCGCCGCACGGGCCAGCGCTGCATCGAGCTGGGCATGGAGAAGCTCGGCAATCAGCTCATCACCCACGCCAAGAGCGAGACGGGCCATCACCTGATGACGCTCGAGGACGCCCGCGTGCTGGTGGAGCACTGGAACGCGCGGTACTCGCCCCGGCTGTCCATGGAGGAGCTGGTCGCGCAGGCGCCCACCGGCTCCATGCGCGAGTACCGCCAGCTCCATGACGAGACCATCGAGGGGCCGTACCCGGTGGGGCAGATCGCCATCGAGCGCGAGGTGGGCTTCCTGGCGGTGTACTTCGGTCCGCGCCTGGTGAAGCAGGTGGAGACGGTGCTGGGCAAGGAGATCGCCGACAAGCTCACCTTCCTCAACGAGCACGTGGCCGTGGACGTGGGCCATACCCTGCTCAACGAGAAGATGCTGGAGGAGGCCATCACCCGCTCGCCCGAGCAGGGCCGCATCTACGCGGAGACCGGCGCCAAGGCGATGACGGCGTACATCCACTTCCTGGGGGAGTGCCTGCGCATCGCCGAGGCCCAGGTGGCCTCGCGCGCCACGGCGTAAGGGAATTCCACTCCCTCGACGGGACGGGCTTCCTGGCGCGCCGATGACCCCGGTTGGCGCCTATCCTCAAGCCCTGTAGAGCGGTTCCAGACTCGAGGGAGAGAAACACCATGACATCTTGGAATGGGAGCAGGAGCGTGGCCGCGTGGGTGGCCGCGCTGCTGTGGGTCACCATCTCCGTGGGTTGTACGACGCAGGCGCCGGAGGCGGGGAGCGCGGAGGTTCGCGTCACGCTGCCCCAGGCGCTCTCGGCGGCGGACGTGAAGCGCGTGCGCGTCGAGGTGCGGGGCCCGGGCATTTCGTCACCCCTCCCGGCCGAGCTCGTCCAGGTGGGGAGCACGTGGCAGGGCACCGTGGCCAACATCCCCGCGGGACCCGAGCGCGTCATCGACGCCTCCGCGTCCGATGCGTCGGGGGTGGTGCTCTTCCAGGGAAGCTCGTCCGCCCTCTCCGTCAGCCCGGGGGCCACGGTGAGTGCGTACCTGCTGCTGCAGCAGGTGGGGACGCCGCCGCCCTTCTACAACGAGGCGCCGCGGATCTCCTCCCTCGTGCTGTCCTCCAACACGGTGAATCCGGGCGGCTCCATCTCCCTGTCGGCCACGGCGTTCGACCCCAACGGGGATGTGCTGAGCTTCTCCTGGACGGGGGCCGCTGGCGCCTTCAGCGCTCCCACGTCCGAGTCGACCACCTGGACGGCGCCCACCACCGAGGGCACGCAGCGTCTGCGCCTGGCGGTGACGGATGCCCGGGGGACGAGCACCTCGGTCAGCTTCGACGTGTACGTGATGAGCGACGGGGCCTCGGGGACCGTCGACGTGACGGTGGGCTTCAACACCTGGCCCGAGGTGCGTGCCATGCAGGGCACGCCGGCCGTCCTGAACTCAGGCACGCCGACGCTGTTGTCCGCCACGGTCGTGGACGCGGACGGGGACGCCCTGTCGTACTCCTGGTTCACCGACTGCCTGGGGACGTTCGACAACGCGGCGGCCGCCTCGCCCTCGTTTTCCCTGCGGGTGATGCCCGTCACGGGGCGTTGCACCTTCCAGGTGACGGTCTCGGATCCGAACGGCGGCGTGCACTCGGGCACCCTCGCCCTCCAGGCGGGGACCACCCCCCGTGCCAACGTGCTGCCCCGGATCGACAGCACCTGGCAGAGCCTCTCTTCCGCCGCGGGTGGCGAGCTCGTGAGCCTGGGCATCAATGCCCATGACCCCGATGGCTCGTCCGTGAGCTTCTCCTGGTCCGCGTCCGCCGGGGAGATCCGGACCACGGCCTGGACCAGCACCTCCAGCCAGGTGAACTGGGTGGCGCCGGCGTGCTTCGACACACCGGCGTCCATCAGCGTCACGTTCTCGGACGTGGATGGGGCCTCGCGGTCCTACGTGTTCACCGTGGTCCCGGTGCCGGGCGCGTCGTGCGCGGCGGCGGTGACCGGCATCCGCAACATCTACAACGTTCCGGGTGACGGTCCGCTCATCTCGACCCCGGCCGACCTGCGCACCACCACCATCGGCGCCTATGTGCCCACCGTGGATGGCTCGGGCTTCGTGTACGTGCCCGGCGTTGGACGGACCGACGGCACCTTCACCATTCCCGGCGTGGAGCGGACGCCCTACTACCTCCGGTTCGGCTCCACCTCTATCTGGACGTCCAGCCGGTTCGTGGACCTGAGCGCCGGCAGCCTCGGCCGCCCCGACGTGGAGCAGGAGCCCGCGGGCACCTGGCTCTCCTTCCAGCTCGACGGGCTCACGCCCTGGCAGTCCACGGATGATCTGCAGTTGCACGCGACGGGCCCGGGCATCGGCTACGTCTCGACCTCCTGTGCCACCGGCTTCCCCATTCCGGCGGACGGCATGACGACCCTCACGGGCTCCATGGACTACGGCAACGGCATGCGGGGCTGCGCGACGGTGCCCGCCCGGTTCGAGCCCTTCCGGGGAGACTTCTTCCAGGTCACCCAGCACGTGAGCCGCGTGGACTCCTCCACGCTGCCCACGGGCCTCCTCCTCACCGAGCTGCGCAAGGGCTTCCAGGCCCATGACCTGTCGGGCTCGACGGATGGCGGGACGGGCGATGGCGGAACGATGGATGCCGGGACGGCCAGCCCGGGGACGTTGATGGTGAAGGGCACGCTGCTGCCCCTGCCCACCACGACGCAGACCTTCGACTTCCGCGCGTCGGAGTTCGAGACCCTGGCACTCGCCGCCCATCCCGGGGCCACGCTGGTGCAGGAGGGCGTGAACCTGGGGACCCTGCCGTCCTACCGCGAGCTCGGGCAGTACGATGGCTACCCGGATCTCGCCAACGCCACCAACGAGAATCCCGGGCAGGGCAACTTCCCCGTGGCATTCGAGTACGGCAATCCCTACCCGGGCTACTGGCCGAAGATCGTCATGGCCCAGGCGAGCGTCTCCGCGCCCTTCTCGGCCACCCTGGCGGATGGTGGAACGTCGCGGACGGTCTGGTACTCGACGGCGGTCTTCGCCCAGTCGCCGGTGTGGACGGGCTCGACGCAGCCCCTCATTCCCATGGTGGGCCCGCCTCGCGACCTGCGCGTCAACGGTGCTCCGGCCTCGGGTGGCGGCCCCACCGTCCCGTCCGTGGGCACGAGCCCGACGCTGACCTGGACCGCGCCCACCCTCGGTTTCGCGACGCGCTACCAGGCGCGGCTGTATGAGATCTACGCGACGTCCACGGGAGGCACGGCCCGGACGCTCCTGGGCTACTACACCACGTCGGACACCCAGCTCCGTCTGCCGAACCTGGTGGTGGGCAAGACGTACTTCGTCATCCTGTACGCCTACTCCATCCCGGGAACCAGTCTGGACAAGCCGTTCCAGTACGGGCCGGAGTACCACTACGCGTCGGTGTTCTCGGCGAAGTTCTCGCCCTGAGCCATTCTGAGCCGTTGTGTCCCGCCGGGGTGCTCCGTGCACTCCGGCGGGCTCCCGGGAGGGGCCGTGCTCAGGCCGCCTGATGATGTCGGTGAAGCCGACCCCGGTGGCGCGCCGGCCGATGTGGTGGGTCATCCAGTCCGAGGCCTGGGAGCGCGCCGCGGTCTGTGTGGTGGCGTCGCGTCTCCGGGAGCTGCTCGATCCGGGATAGGCTGCACGTCTCGACGGGAGTCCCACATGTGTTCCATGTCCATCCGTATCCGCCGGGCCTTGCTCCTGGCCCTTGCCCTCTGTGTGCCTGGCCTCGGCGGCTGCCGGGTCGAGTGCGACTTCGAGCCCCAT
This sequence comes from Archangium sp., assembly GCF_057119385.1. NCBI lineage: Bacteria > Pseudomonadati > Myxococcota > Myxococcia > Myxococcales > Archangiaceae > Archangium > Archangium sp. The sequence goes on from NZ_DBNGVP010000191.1 coordinate 53,571, forward strand.
TGCGAGGGCAACGTCGTCATGGATTGCCATGTGGGAATCGATCAACTCGTGGGCGCGGGTGAACCCGTGGTGTATCCCTGCCTGGAGCCCGCTCCCCTGTGCGTGGAGAGCCGCACGGGCAAGCGGGATTCGGCGGGCGGCGGCCCCCAATAACGCCTGCGTGCAGTTGGACGAGGACTCCGTGCAGTGCGTGTTCGCCCCGGCCCGCTCGTGCGATGCCTCCTTCGTGGACCGCTGCGAGGGCTCCCTGCGCGTCTACTGTGACGAGAACCTCGGTTGGGTGCAGGCCGTGGACTGCGCGAAGCTGGGCCGCTCGGGCTGTCACGTGGACGCCGCGCTTGGCAAAGCTGTCTGTGATTAGCAACGGATTTCCTATTCCCCACTGTCTTTCGCCCGGCGTCTGTCCGCCTGCTCACCGCGCGGGCATCGACGCGGCGTGTTGATTGGAAGACAAGGTTGGGGGATGCTTCGTGTGCCTTTGACAAGGAGTCAAAGCCTCACACCCGCGTGCAATTCCTCTCGTTGATCAGGGCTGGCCCCTGATCTGGCGCAACGGGAGAGCCGCGTCTCGAAAACACCTCTGGTCCGTCGTCCACCGGCCACCACGTGTGGCCCGGTTCCACCCCTGTCTGTCTCGAGCTCACTGGAGAGCCCCTACATGAAGAAGACCCTCCTGATGGTTGAAGCCCTGATCGCCCTCGCGGGTGTTGGCTGCGGAAACGCCGATGACCTGAACCTCGGCGAACCCTCCGAGACACTGGGAGTCACTTCGGACGCGCTGACCACGCCCAACTGCGTGCCCCTCTCCACGGCCTCGGTGATTGCCTCCGGCAATGACGGCAACGTGCCGGGCAATACGAAGGACGACCGGCTCGACACGCGCTGGAGCAACCTCGGCAAGGGCTCGTGGATCGACTACGACCTGGGCTCCGACAAGGCCGTCTCGGGCGTGTCCGTCGCGTGGCACCAGGGCAACATGCGCGCCAGCAACTTCCGCGTGTCCGTGTCCTCGGATGGGATGAACTACACGTCCGTCTACACCGGCAAGAGCAGCGGCACGACGACGGCGGCGGAGACCTACTCCTTCGCTCAGCGCACCACGCGCCGCGTGCGCATCTACGTCGACGGCAACACGCTGAACGACTGGGCCAGCATCGCCGAGGCCCGCGTATGTGGAACGTCCACGTCCGGCACCGGCTCCGGCGTGGTGTGGCGCGGTGACTTCGAGACGGGTGATCGCTCCCAGTGGAGCAGCACGCAGATGGTCAGCTCGGACCGGCTGCAGGTGTTGCCCTCGCCGGTGCGGCAGGGCAGCTACGCCATCAAGGTCACCGTCCGCCAGGGTGACAACCCCATCAGCGCCAGCGGCAACCGCAACGAGCTGGTGAAGATGACGAACGAGAAGGAGGGCGACGAGTACTTCTACCGCTGGAGCACGATGTTCGCCTCGGACTACCCCAGCGCGAACACCTGGCAGCTCTTCACCCAGTGGCACCACAGCGGTAACAACGGCTCGCCGCCGGTGGAGTTCTACGTCAACGGGGAGACCATCTCCCTGCGCGTCAACGGCAGCACCGTGGTGTGGAGCACGCCGCTGGTGCGCGGGCAGTGGCAGGACTTCATCTTCCACGTGAAGTGGTCGTCCAACCCGAGCGTGGGCTTCGTCGAGCTGTACCGCAATGGCCAGCTCGTCCTGCCCAAGCGCTCCGCGGCCACCCTGTACTCGGGGCAGACCAACTACCTGAAGGTGGGCCTCTACCGGAACAGCACCATCGTCCCGGTGGGCGTGGTGTACCACGACGGGTGGATCCAGGGCCGGAGCCTGCAGGACGTGCAGTAGGCGCCGGCCCCGGGTGGGGCTCGCCCTCTACGGCAGCCCCGCCACCCAGCGCACGATGTCCGAGGTGGTCACCAACCCCGCCAGCACGCCCCGGGTGCTCACCACCGGCACCCGGTGCACGCCCGCGTTGACCATGATCTGCGCGGCCTCGGTGAGCGACGCCTTCTCCGGCACGATGAGCACGTGCCGCGTCATCACGTCCTCCACGGTGGTGACATCCACCAGGTGCTGACCGGAGGGCAGCGTCACGTGGGACTCGTCCTCCCCGAGCCGCTGGCGCACCAGGTCCGTCTTGGACACCATGCCCAGCAGCCGTCCCTGCTCGTCCACCACGGGCATCCCGCTGATGGCGTGCTCCAGCATCAGCTCGGCCGCCGTCTGCAGGCTGGTGTCCGGGTTGACGGCGATCACCTCCCGGCTCATGACATCGCCCACCGTGCACAGGGCCGGCGCCGGGAGCGGCTCCTCCAGCTCGCTCGGAGAGGGCATCGGGCGGTTGTTCATGGGGAAGGCTCGCATGGTCGTGCTCCTGTCGGGGGCCCGAGCCGCGGCGGCCACTGCGTCCACGCGGCGGGAGGCCTTGTGTGAGCCTCCTCCAGTGCAAGGGGGACGCCATGCCTTCTTCACAGGGAAGACCGGCGCGTGTGTGCGCAGCCCCTGCGTTCGCGCCCGGAGGCGCACGCAACCCCTGCGCGGCCTCTCTCTCCGGGCGTGAACCGCCGCCGGGCCTACATGCCCTCGAGGGCAGGGTCGTGGGGCAGGGGAGCGGGAGCGTCAGCTTCCACCCATCCCAGCGTCCCTCGAGGGCGAGCACTCCCTCCGGGATCGTCTCATGGCAGGACGGCGGGCTTTGACCCCGTAGATGCAGGTTCGACCCCTGCTCCCGGAAACGCTGGCAGCGGGTACCGCGCTCAGCTGCCGAGCATCTTCTTCAGCGAGCCATCCTCCAGGGCCTTGCGCGTGTCGTCGAAGCCACCGATGAGCGTGCCGCGCACGTAGACCTGGGGGAAGGTGGGCCAGCCACTCCACATCTTGATGGCGAGCCGCTGCTTCCACATGCCGAAGTAGTTCCCGTACTCCAGGTACGTGAACGGGATCTGCGCCTGCTCGAGCGCCTGGCGCACGCGCTTGACGAAGGGGTTCTGCGCCATGCCCACCACCACCACGGGATCTTTCTCCACGGCGGCGCGGACCTGGTCCACGACGTCGCGGTGGAAGCCGTTCATGGCCTCGGCCACGGCGGGGGTGCGCTTGTCTTCAGGAAGGACGGAACGGGGATGGGTCATAGGGGCCAGCACCTTAACATGCTGCGTCAGAGCGGGTTGTCAGGCTTCGACGAGCGCCGCGTCTTTCCTGGGAGAGGGTGGTGGCCAGGCCGGAGACGGCGAAGCCGGGCGCGACGAACCCCAAGCATGCGATGGATGCCGGTTCCTCCTGCGCGCTCGCCGGGCCTGGCCTGGTCACCGCTCCCCTTCCAGAGCCTATCGGGGAGCACGGGGTATCCACACCTACCGTCCGGGTGGTGTACAACCGGGGGGCGATGGAGCTCGCCCCGGCCAGGACCCACCTGTCGTCGCCCCTCTCGATCAACGCGACCTCGCTCGCGTCCGATGAGGCACGCGCCTTTCTTCAGGAGCGGCTGGAGCTCCTCTACCGGGCCCTGTTCTTCCTCACCGCCGCCTTCTATGGGGTCACCACCGGGGCGGCCATCCTCTTCGTCGGCGTGCCCTGGGCCCACGCCCTGGTGGACCCCAGCTACGCCTTCCACCTGGTCGGCTCCCTCCTCTCGCTCATCCTCTGGATGATCTGCCGCAGGGGGCCCCTCTCCCTGCGCACCCTGTCCTGGGTGGACAGCGCCGGTCTGCTGGGCGTGCTCTTCCTGCTCAAGCTGGACGCCTACTTCGACGCGGATCCCCTGTCACTGCTGCTCGGCACCAACGGCGCCCTCATCTCCCACGCCGTCATCGTCCCGAGCACCGTGCGCCGGGCGTTCTTGATTTCGTTGATCGGCGCCCTGCCGGATGGGGCCGTCGTGGCGGTGATGTCCCAGGTGCGCCAGCACTCCGGCTCGGACGTGCCCACGCTGGATGCCGTGCTCTGGAGCGGCGTGGCCGTCTTCATGGCCACCCTCGTCTCCCAGGTCATCTACGGCTTGCGCAAGCAGGTGCAGGCGGCGCGCAAGCTGGGCCAGTACACGCTCATCATGCGCCTGGGTGCCGGGGCCATGGGCGAGGTCTACCTGGCCAGCCACGCCCTGCTGCGCCGCCACACCGCCATCAAGCTGCTGCGCAACGACGCGGACGGCCACGGCCTGGAGCGCTTCGAGCGCGAGGTGCAGCTCACCAGCCAGCTCACCCATCCCAACACCATCGCTATCTACGACTACGGCCGCACCGCGGACGGGCTCTTCTACTACGTGATGGAGTACCTGGAGGGCGTGGACCTGGACGGGTTGCTCATGGTGGACGGGCCGCAGCCTCCCGCGCGGGTCATCCACATGCTGCGCCAGGTGTGCGGTGCGCTCGAGGAGGCGCACGGGCTGGGGCTGCTCCACCGCGACATCAAGCCCGCCAACCTGTTCCTGTGCCGGCGGCGCGGCATGCCGGACCTGGTGAAGGTGCTCGACTTCGGGTTGGTGAAGGAGGTGGGCAGCGATGACCTGTCCGCCTCGCGGGTGCACATGGTCGTCGGCACGCCGCTCTACCTGGCTCCCGAGGCCATCGTCACCCCGGGGCGGGTGGATGCGCGCGCGGACCTGTACTCGCTGGGCGCGGTGGGCTACGCGCTGCTCACCGGCAGCCACGTCTTCGAGGGCCGCACCTCGGTGGAGATCTGCTCGCACCACCTGCACACGGCGCCCACGCCGCCGGGCGCGCGGCTCGGCCGGGAGCTGCCGAAGGACCTGTGCGACATCCTCATGCGCTGTCTGTCCAAGCACCCGGATGACCGGTACGCCAGTGCCCGGGAGCTGCGCCTGGCGCTGGATGCGTGCGCGGACGCGGGACGGTGGACGGAGGAGGACGCCGAGCGCTGGTGGATGATGAACGGCTCCAACATGGAGACGGCCCGGCCCCGGAGAGACCCCTCGGGCCTCACCGGGACGCAGACGTTGGTGACGCAGTTGGTGGACCGCGTGGCGTAGTGCCGCCGCTCACTGCTCGGCGGTGAATTCGCGCCACAGCTCGAGGAAGTCTCGCGGCGTCTCCAGGTTGGGCGAGTGCCCCACGTTCTTCATGACGTGGTGACGGGCTCCCAGGAGGCTGGCGCAGCGCTTGCCCATGTCCACGGTGGAGAGGGGATCCGTCTCGCCGCTCACCACGAGGGAGGGGAGGGCGTGCAGGGCCTCGAGGCGCTTGCCGGGGGCCCAGTCCACCAGGGCCTGGATCGTGGCGAGCGAGGCGTCCCGGTGCTGCTGGTGGCCCTCGTCGAGGAGCTGCTGCCACAGGGAGTCGTCCGGGGCGCCCGGGGCCATGCCTCGCATGGCGGCCGCGAAGTAGTCGCGGTTGTCGTGGAGGGAGAGCTGGTGCGCGGGCAGGTTGTACGCCGCGGGCATTCCATCCACCCAGGCGGGGGCCAGCACGGTGAGGGTGTGCACGCGCTCCGGATGCTCGAGCGCGAGCTGCATCGCCACCGCGCTGCCGAGGGAATGGCCGATCAGGTGCACCCGCATCAGTCCGAGGGCATCGAGCAGCCCGTGCAGGTCCGCCGCGTGCGTGGGGATGCTCTGCGGGAGCGCGGGCCCACGGGTGAGACCGCGTCCGCGCAGGTCAGGGGCGATGGCGCGCAGCCCGGGCGGGAGCAGCTCCATGAAGGGCTGCCACCACAGGCTCGTGGTCCAGTTGCCGGAAATCAGCACCAGGGGAGCGCCCTGACCGCGCTCCCGGTAGTGCACCTCGAGGTCTCCAACACGCTGCATGGGCATGGTGGAGGCGAGCCTAATGGAGCGTCCACGAAGTTCGAAGATGTCCTCGTGTTGCGCATGCTCCCTCTCCCTTTGGGAGAGGGAGTAGGGCTCACAGCTCCTCGAGGAACTCGTCGTTGTACGTGTAGCGGCTGAGCCGCTTGACGAGCGCCTCCATGGCCTCCACGGGCTTCACCGCGAAGAGCATCTGGCGCATCTTCTTCACCTTCTCGTACTCCTTGTGGGTGAAGAGCTTCTCCTCCTTGCGCGTGCCGGACTGGCCGATGTTGATGGCCGGGAAGATGCGCTTCTCCGCCAGGAACCGGTCCAGCGTCACCTCGGAGTTACCGGTGCCCTTGAACTCCTCGAAGATGACCTCGTCCATCCGCGACCCGGTGTCGACCAGAGCCGTGGCGAGGATCGTCAGCGAACCGCCCTGCTCGATATTGCGCGCCGCGCCGAAGAACTTCTTCGGCGTGAACAGGGCTGTGGAATCGACGCCTCCGGAGAGGATGCGGCCGCTGGTCGGGGCGCTCAGATTATAGGCGCGCGCCAGCCTGGTGATCGAATCCAGCAGGACCACCACGTCGCGGCCGGATTCCACCA
>NZ_DBNGVP010000192.1:0-53043 GCF_057119385.1 Archangium sp.
GCGCACCAGTCGGACCGCATCGGCCCTGTACTCCGGGGTGAAACTCCGCCTCTTCCTTCGCTCCATGAACACTACCTCCCGTGTAGCCGACTTATGAGGTGTGTCCACAAAACCGGGGCAGGCTCAAACTGCTGTTCAGCAGATACGCACCGCGAGACCAGCGCGCAACACTTCGCGTCACGTTTCGAGGTGGGTCGCCCGGCCGCCCCGCGAGGTAGGCCGATTTCGGCTCACGTAGAGGGGGGCACGACAGAAGAGGCCGCAAGTCCGGGCCTCTGCGGGCCACCCCCTCTGCATGGTTGGCCATCCCGCATCCTATCCTTCAGGACTCCTGTACCTGGGGGAAAGGCCAACGGCATGTTTGAGAAGCACCCGAGTCCTACAGTGGGGGAGGGCGGCGGAAAGCAGCTCGAGTCCCGGCGGCGCTCGCGGGGTAGGCCGTGGCTTGCCTCGCGTGCGTTGGTGCTGGTGGTTCTCGGGCTGCAGGCGGCGTGCGCGACGAGCTACCCCATGGGCGGGACGCTCACCGGCAGGCGCAGCTGGCGCCGCGCGGGTGGTCCCCAGGTGGCGGCCGAGGCGCCGCGCGAGGATCTGGTGGTCACCCACCTCCAGCGTGCGGCGAAGCTGCCCTGGACGGACGGGGGCCGGTGCGTCGTTGAGGAGGCGGGCCAGCCATAGGCCGACCTGGTGGAGCGGTGCTACCACGCGCTCGACCACGAGCGGGTGCGGTTCAGGGACACCACGGGGCGGTGCTCGGTCGCCTCCGCCGGCGCCGGGGCCTTGGGCATCGGGCTCTGTGTCCTGGCGGCGCCCGAGCTGGCCGTGGGCGCGGTGGTCGTCGTGGGCGTGGTGGTGGTGGGCTTCGCCATTTCAGAGGCGCTGGAGGCGTACGAGAAGCGGGGCCGTCCCCAGGTGCGGCCGCCGCCAACGCTGCCCGTGCCCGAGACACGGCCCGTGCCGGAAGCGCGGCCGGTGACGGAGACGAAGCCCGCTCCGCCGGAGCTCAAGAAGAAGCGGCGGCCCAAGAGGAAGCCCGAGGGAGAGGACCGGCCGCCAGGGCCGGCCCCCGAGCCCACAGACAGGGAGCGCGAGCGCAAGTGCGAGGCCATCCCGGTGCCTCATAAGGGCGGTAACAAGGCGCACAACACGTGCGCCGACGGGTATCCGCCCAACCGCTGGCCCGGGATGGATGCAGAGGTAGATGGCAAGAACTTCGACGCGCTTCAGGTGGGAGTGCGGGTGCTGTGGGAAATCAAGGTCGAGTACTTCGACGGGTACAACGACTTCCTTCGGAGGATCACGGTTGAGAGGGAGATTGAGGAGTTCAAGGAGTATCGGGCGATTGCGCGGTCCTGTGGATATGCCTTCAAGGTTGGAGTAATCAGCGAAGCCCACAAGGCAGCGCTTCTAGATAGAGACGACACTTTCGACATCGTCGTCACGGGGTGCAAATGATGACCACTCGAGCCAGTCTCCATCTGCACGTCTTCGCACCAGCGCTCACGGGCGACGACGGGCGCCCGCTCGCGGCCGTTGAGGGGATGGAGCGGGCACTCCCCGGGTTGCGATTGGCGTGGCGGGTTTCGAAAGCGGGGCGGCCCATTGCGCTTCCGCAGCGCGAGGCGTGGCTGGCTGAGACAGCGGCGGCCGGCGAGTTCGGGTTGCTGTGTAATGGGGACGAGAGATTCCCGGTGACGGTGACTGGGCGGAGAGAGCGCGAGAGTGACAGTCCGGGCGGTGAGCCACTGCTGCTGGTCTACGCGGCGCTGCCGCAGGATGAGCCCGTTGTCGCTGCGGCAGTGGACATGTTGGAGAACGTCGCGGAGGGCGTGCGCGCCCGGTGGGGATCCGTGGCGCCAAGCCCCGTGAGGCAGGTCATCGCGGCGCAGACGGGCCCGAAGTCTGGGGGACCGGAACGTCCTCCTCACGGGCTGCCGATGCTCAAGCTCCCATGGAATATCCGCTCGCCCAATGTTCCCAGGTACATTGGGTGGATAAACTACTGGTCCGCCACCGCTGCGGAGGCCATCGGCTTTCCGGATCCTGCGCGCGATGCCGAGCTGCTGGCGCGGGCCCGGCGGACGGCGTCGGGCGGGTGGGTGGTGAGCCTCACCGATGCGCCGCTCGACCTGGACAACCCCGCGCACCTGGAGGCGCTCAAACGGGCCTACGAGCGATTCCCGGAGATCGGTGGGCGCTCGGAGGCGTGAGGAAGAAAAACCCCGGCCCGAGGAGACCTCGGAGCCAGGGCTGTCGTCGCAGTAACCGTTCACCGGATTGGCTTGGTTGAAGCAAGCCCAATACAGAGGCTGAGCGCGGCGAGGAGCCCGGGGGCTCGGTACGTCAGTGCACGAGCCCCCGTTCCGCCTCGCGGGCGTGGGCCTCGAGGAAGCATGCGGAGTCCTCGTCCATCTGGTCCGCGTAACGGACGGCGAAGTCGGCCATGGCTTCGTCGAAGCAGGAGCGGCTCCCGAGATAGCCGGCGATGGTGGCCGCATCCCCGGTGCGCGCGTGCGCCCGGGCCAGTGTGGCGCCACAGGCGTCCGCGTAGTCCAGGAACGCGCCCGCCGTCATCTTCTCCACGTCCAGCGAGCCCTTCATGTCGCGCAGTTGCCGGACGTAGAAGGCTCCCATCCCCTCCACCTCCGTCCACCCGAGGAACAGGTCCGAGAAGGCCTGCATCCGCCGCTGGCCCACCACCACGCGCTCGCCCGCGCTCTTCGCTCCGCTCGGCCCCAGGTGTGGCTCGAGCACCGACGCCTGCGCCTCCTTCACCTGCAGCACCAATGGGTCCGCCGCGCCGTTGCCCTGGCACAGCACCACGTAGGCCTGCATCCCCACGCTTCCCACTCCCACCACCTTGAAACCCCACTCCAATCGCTTGTAGCGCAGGCACAGGTCTCTCACCGCCCCGTCCAGTGAGGCCAGGTAGCCCTCCGTCAGCCGCTTCATCCGCCGGTGCAGCTCCCCCCGCGAGATGCCCAGCTTCACCGCCGACAGCGGGAAGAGCAGGGGCGGTTGGTACGCGAGGTGACGACGTCCCTCGTGCTCCTCGGTGAGCTTCTCCACCGCGTGGGCACTGGTGTGGCGCCGCGCCTTCTCCGCGGCCTCGGCCGCCACCGGCGCCGTCCGCCGCGAGGCGTGCGCCAGCTCCGCCGCCTCCACGCGCAGGGACCACACCTCCAGCAGCCCCGCCCCCGCCAGCCGCCGCATCATCCGCCGGTAGGCCTTCACCGCCCTCCGCGCCGCCTTCCTCGCGCAGCCCGGGCCGAAGCCGTTGCACCTCGCCGCCACCACGCAGCTCGCCGCCAGGCGCTTCACGTCCCACTCGAAGGGCCCCGGCAATGTCTCGTCGAAGTCGTTGAGGTCGAAGATGAGGTGGCGCTCCGGCGTGGCGAACAGCCCGAAGTTGGCCAGGTGCGCGTCCCCGCTCAGCTGGCACCGCAAGCCACTCACCGGCGTGTGCGCCAGGTCCCCCGCCATCACGAAGGGCGTGCCGCGCAGGAAGGCGAAGCTCGACTCCGCCATGCGCTCATGGCGCACCGGCACCAGCCAGGGCAACCGCGTGGCATCCGAGCGCTTCAGCTGCGCGAGCGGCTCCCTCCCCCGGAAGGGCTTCCATCGGCCGTGGGCACTCCGGGGACAGCGCTTGCGCAGGGCCCTCCCGGCCTCCATTCGCTCGTCGATGCTCCGGGAGTCCGGCTTCGGCAGCCGCGAGGGCGGACGCGTCCGGGGTGTCCGCCGCACCCGCTGCTGGGGCTCGGCCGAGACGAGGGGCACTTTCGTGGCTCCCAGGTCCTCCAGTTCCGTGTCCTCCCGCTCCATGAGCCTCGCGCTCCTGAAGCGCAACGGTGCGGCTTCCGGGGAGGACTCGGAAGCCCCCTTGCGAGGTGCTGCCTGTCTGCCTGCCTGCCCGGCCCGCGTTCAGTAGGAGATGCAGGTGATGGTGGCCGAGCCGTACAGGTCCCCGCCGCAGGAGTTGTACGGGCTCGTCGAGCTGGCCACGCACCGGCTTCCGAAGCTCTGGCAGTACGCGATGGAGTACTTCTTCCACTCGTCGTAGTTCATGCAGCTCGTCGGGGTCTTCACGTCGCTGGTGGCCGGACACGACATGGCCTGCACCGTGCCTCCCGTGGACTCCTGGCTCGCCACCTGCTCCGGCGCGCCCGTCTCCTCCGTCTCCGACCCGCCACAGCCACCCAGCGCCATCGCCACCGCCACCACGGTCCACCGCATCGCGCGCTTCATCATCGTCTTGTTCCTCCCTGTTGCGTCGTTCGTGTGCCGCCGTCCATCCCGGCACCGCGCTTCATGAAATAGAGTTTTCCAGGAAAATCAAGGTAGGGCTGTTTGTTCGCGAGCAGGGGGGACGTCCTGCCCGTGGCACACGCCGGAACACTCCTGGCGTGGCGCTCCGCTTCTTCACTACAAACGCGGCGAACTGGCGCAGGAGAGGACCCTCACATGGCAACCCTTGGATTCATTGGCGCGGGACACATCGGGAGCACCCTGGCGAAGCTCGCGATCGCCGCCGGGTATGACGTGGTGCTCAGCAACTCACGAGGCCCGGAGTCCCTCTCCAGCCTCATCGCCGAGCTCGGCCCCAAGGCCCGCGCGGCCACGCCCGAGCAGGCCGCCGCCGCCGGGGACCTCGTCGTGGTGACCATTCCTCTCAAGGCCTACAAGTCCGTCCCCGTCGCGCCCCTCGCGGGCAAGCTCGTCATCGACACCAACAACTACTACCCCGGCCGCGATGGCCGCATCCCCGAGCTCGACGCGGAGACCACCACCAGCAGCGAGCTGCTCCAGGCCCACCTGCCGAAGTCCCAGGTGGTCAAGGCCTTCAACGTCATCTACTTCAAGCACCTCGAGGAGCAGCGGCAGCCCGCCGGCTCGAAGGAGCGCCGCGCCCTGCCCATCGCCGGGGACGACGCCCAGGCGAAGAAGACCGTGGCCGCGTTGATCGACACCTTCGGCTTCGACGTGGTCGACGTGGGCCCGCTCTCCGAGGGTTGGCGCTTCCAGCCCGACCTGCCCGCCTACTACCACCGCCACAACGCCGAGGAGCTGAAGGCGGCGCTCGGCAAGGCCCGGCGCTACGCCGAGCTCAAGCAGCGCGACTGAGGGAGCACCTCGTCGCCTGAGGTACTCCGGGGCCGTCGCTTGCTGAACACCGCCGCGTGCCCCCGGTTCGACAGACGTGGAGTCTTCCAGGATTCTGCTCGTGGGGGGCTCCATGCCGCGCACCGTGCTCATCGTCGATGACAGCGACACCATCCGGCACATCCTCAAGGTCTACTTGATGAAGCTGAAGCTGGACTTCCTCGACGCGGACCGGGGAGACCGGGGGCTGCGGCTGCTGGGCGCGAGCCCCGTGGACCTGGTCATCGCGGACTTCAACATGCCGGGGATGAGTGGCCTGGACTTCGTGCGCCAGGTGCGCGCCGACATGCGGCCCGAGGTGAGCCGCGTTCCCCTCCTGCTGCTCACCGGTGGCAAGGCGCCGGACCTCGAGCGGCGGGCGCTGGAGGCGGGCGCCTCCGAGTTCGTGCGCAAGCCCATCTCCAGCTCGGCGCTCTCGGCCGTGGTGCGCCGCCACCTGGCGCTGCCCGAGGACCTGGACGGCCTCGTCGCCTGAGCTCCAGGGAGTGCGTCAAGGCAGCGCGTAGACGCTGTCCGCGTAGTCCTGGGGGAAGCGGTTGCCGGCCTCGTCGGTGATGGGCTGTCCGGCCGCGTCCAGGGCGGTGGTGCACGGGTAGCTGGCCGTCTGCTGGGCGCGAGGCTGGACGAACATGGGCTGCACCAGCCACGAGCCCTGGTGGTTCGCGTACGCGTTGCACATGAGCTGCACCTTGTTGCGGTTGATGGCCAGCTTGAGGTGCGTCGCGTCCTGCACGAAGGCGAGGTCCGTGTCCGAGTCTCCCGCCGCGAACACCTGGCGCGCGCTCGCCTCCGCCTGGCGCGTCAGCTGCCGCTCCGGGGGCTGGCGGAAGATGAGCTTGTTGATCCAACAGCGCTTGCCCTGGTCATAGGTGATGAGCGTGTCCGCGCCATCGGCCACGCCGCCGCAGCCCTGGAAGTGCGCCGTCACGCGGCCCCGCGCGTCCGTCAGGCTCCGGATGCCAATCACCCGGTGGGGCTTGATGCCGGTGAGCTCCTCGGAGATGGCGTCGATGACGAACTGGGGCGAGGCGGTGGCCACCCAGACGTCGAAGCCGTTGACCTGCAGCGTCTCGATGAGGTCCACCATCTCCTCGTACACCTGCACGTGGTAGGCGAGCCCCGTCGTGGTGCCCACCACCTGCGTGGTGCCCGGCGGGTTGAAGGCGTTCTCCGCGTAGGCCGAGCGGGCGAAGCCGCGAATCTCCTCGGGGGTGTAGCCGGCCTGCAGCTGCGCCACCCAGGCATACGCGGTGTTGAGCGTCAGGGTGATGGGGTGGCTCCACGCGGCCTGGCCCGCGCGCGTCTGGCCCCGGTTGTAGATGCTGACGAGCTCGTCCGCGCAGCCGGAGTAGATGGCCGTCTCGAGGGGCTCGCCGGGATCGGCGGCGGTGTCACACGCGTCGTTGAGGGCCGCGCGGGCCTCGAGCGTCAGGTGGCGGCTGGTGGTGCTCCAGTCCTTGTCCGCGGGCTGGAGCACCTTGTCGTGCTTGAGCATCCAGAAGAACGTGGCGTCGCCCAGGTCGTTCTTCACGATGGTGTTGTCCCAGTCGAACACGGCCACGGGGCGGTTCTTCGGATCGAACGTGGGGCTGGCGATGCCCAGCGTGGAGATCATCGTGTTGATGCGGGTGCGGTTCTCCGGGAGCCAGCGGCCGACCTTGTCGTCGAGCAGGCGCACCGGAATGGGAACGCCGTCCCTGCCCGGAGTGCCCTGAGGACCGGCGGGCCCCTCGGCGCCCTCGGGACCCTGGGGGCCCGAGCAGGCGAGCACGCCGCTGGCGAGACCTCCGGCCAGGGCGAGCGTGGAGAGGCGGAAACCTGCGAGGCGTCTGGGGAAGGAAGGCATGGGGTGGCTCCTGTGGTGGAGGGCCGCGGCGGAGGTCGGGCTCCGAGGCGTCGGACCCGCGGTGGGTGGATGATAGGGGAGGCCCCGGAGCCCCGTGAAATGGGCCGGGATTGCTCCGTGCTCCAAGCGCTCCGGGTGAGGGGGATTCACCCCGAGGTGCGTTATCCTTCGAGCATTCCGCAGTGAGGGGGGCGTGACATGCGTACCGTCATCGTGAGTGATCTGCACCTGGGCAACGGCCAGGGTTACGACATCTTCGCGGGCGCCGAGGCGCTGCCCGCCTTCCTGGAGCAGTTCACCCGAGAGCCCACCCGCGTGGTGTTCAACGGCGACTCGGTGGACTTCCTCATGAACGAGGATCCGCTGGAGCTGACGGTGGAGCGGGCCGTGGCGCAGGCCCGGGCGATGGTGGACTCGGCGCCCACGTCCCAGGTGTTCCGCGCACTGGGACGGGTGCTGGCCGCCGGAGGCGAAGGGGTGGTGCGCCTGGGCAACCACGACGTGGAGCTGGCGCTGCCCGAGGTGCGGGAGGTGTTCCGCCAGGCGCTCGGCCAGCCTCCCGAGGTGGCGCGGCGTCTGGTGTTCGAGTCCGGAGACGCGCCCCGGGTGCTCGAGGTGGGCGGCGCGCGCGTGCTGCTGGCGCACGGCGAGCAGAACGACGCCTGGAACAAGGTGGACTACGCGCGGCTGCCCGGCCCGGGTGTCACGGACGCGTCCGGCTTCACCTATGCCGTCGGCTCGCTGCTGGTGAAGAAGCTGCTCAATCCGCTCAAGCGCGAGTACGGCATGCGCTTCGCGGATCTGCTCGTGCCGGACATGCGCGGCGCGGTGATGGCCGCGCTCGCCGTCAACCCGGGCGCGGTGAAGCTCGTGTTCCAGCGCTCCTCGCTCAACCTCCTGTGGCAGCTCCTACGCCGGGGCCTGGCGCCCGTGACGTTCAACCCGGAGGACGAGCCGTCCGAGCCGGAGCTGGGCCTGGCCGAGCGGGTGAAGGCCGCGGGCCTCACGGAGCAGGAGGAGCTGGCGCTGGAGGAGTTGCTGTCGGACGGGCCGCTCAGCTTCGGCGGGGACGCATCCGAGCAGGAGAGCGCCCGGACGAAGCTGGGCCTCCACGCGCTGCGCGCCTACGCGCGGCTGCACCGGGCGCTCGCGGGGGCGCAGGGCGAGCGGTACTTCGACCTGGCGCCCACGGAGCCCGAGCTGGAGGAGGCGCGCCGGCTGGCGAGGAAGTACACGGCGGACGCCGTCATCTTCGGCCACACCCACGCGGCGCGCTGGCAGCGGGCCGAGGACGTGCTGTACGCGAACTCGGGCACGTGGATCTGGCTGATGCGGCTGCCGGCGGCGGACGCCCCCGAGTCCGTGTGGACGGAGTTCCTCCAGGAGCTGCGGAACAACCCCGGGCTGGATGCCGGGCGGCAGGTGCTGGCCCGGCTGGAGTCGCGCTTCAACGCGGTGCTGTGTGGCCCGCATGCGGCGGGCGGCGCCGAGGTGTCGCTGGTGGAGTGGAAGCCGGACGCGGGAATCCAGGTGCTGGCCTCGGCCCGCGTGGCGCCCACCCGGGTGCTTTGACCCACTGCGTCACCGGGCGGACAGCGCTACCCGAGGGGCGCTTCGCCGACGTGCGTGGAGGCCTGCGCGAGGAGGAAGCCGAGGAGGACGCGGTTGAAGTCCTCGGGGCGCTCGAGGTTGGGCAGGTGTCCCACGCCGGGGAGGGTGACGCGGGTGAGGGCGGGCACGCGCCGCGCGAGCAGCTCCGCGTTGCTCCGCAGGGCGGGGCTCGCCTTGTCCCCCACCACGACGAGCGTGGGCACGAGGAGCTGCTCCAGCCGGGTGAAGGCCGGGGGCTCCAGGAAGTGGGGGAGGTGGACTTCCGCCAGGCCTCGCATGTGGTCGAGCGTCCACTCGGGCGCGACGAGGACGAGACAGGAGACACGCTCGGGAAAGGCCAGGGCGAAGTCGAGCGCGACGCGTCCGCCGAACGACTGGCCGACGACGTGGGTCCGGTCCATCGAGAAGTGGTCGAGCAGGGCGCGGAGATCCTCGTGGGGCGCGTAGGGCTGTCCCTCGGGAGCGACCGTCCAGCCGAAGCCCCGCTGGTCATAACGCAGGGTGGTGAAGTGCCGGGCCAGCGGCCCCACCTGTCCGTCCCACAGGCGCAGGTCGAGCAGGCCGCCGTGGAGCAACACGACCGGGAAGCCATCGCCCTGGAGCTCGTAGTGCAGGCGTGCCCCGTTCACCGGAGCGAAATCCCGGACGGGTGGAGGAGGAGTGGTCATGCCCGGTAGATGGTATGCACGGGCCACCGCGGGTGGCGGATGTCCCCGGGTGCCAACCCATGCCGCCCGTTGAACGTTTCCCGGAGCCTCCATGAAAGCCCTCTTCCTGGCGGCGGCACTGGCCGCCAATCCGCAGCCCGCACGGACTCCCGCCCCGAGCACGCCTCCCGCCGAGGCCGCCCCGTCGTTCTTCGTGGAGCGGCTCGGCCATGACGCCATCGCCCGGATATACGCGCCGGGTGTGTCCGCGCTCTCCCGGGACGAGAAGCGCGTGGCCTGGTACCTGTCGCTCGCGGCGCACGCGGGCGAGGAGATCGCCTATGACCAGCTCGGCTGGGACACGGTGGCGCTCAAGCGGCTGCTGGAGGGCGTGTACCTCTTCGGCCGCGAGGGCCATGCGGAGCCGGGCTCGTTCGACGCGAAGCTCGCGGACTACCTGGCGCGCTTCTACGGCCAGACGGGCAACCATGATCAGACGACGGGCCAGAAGTTCGTCCCCGCCTTCACCCCGGCCGAGCTGGAGGCCGCGGCGCTGCGGGCGCTGAAGGCCGGAGCCCCGCTGGGCGTGAAGGACGAGGCGGCGCTGAAGACGTGGCTGGGAGGCCTGAGGCCCTCGCTCTTCGACGCGGGCTTCGAGCCGCAGCTCACCTCGAAGGCGCCGCCGCCGGGGCAGGACATCCTCACGGCCTCGGCGAACACGGCGTATGGCCGGGGCGTGACGTTGAAGGACCTGGAGGGCTTCCAGGAGAAGAATCCGCTCAACTCGCGCGTGGTGAAGGTGGACGGGAAGTTGGTGGAGCAGGTGTTCCGCACGGGGACGCCCGACGGGAAGGTGCCGCGGGGCCTGTACGCGGCGGAGCTCTCGCGCGTCAGCGCCCACCTGCGCGAGGCGGCGAAGTCCGCGCCCAAGGAGCAGAAGGCGGCGCTCGAGAAGCTGGTGCGCTACTTCGAGACGGGGGACCTGAAGGACTGGGACGCGTACAACATCGCCTGGCTGAAGGCGAACCCCACGGTGGACGCCAACCTCGGCTTCATCGAGACGTACGTGGACGCGCGGGGCCAGAAGGGCCAGTGGGAGGCGCTCATCAACTACCGCGATGCGCGGGAGAACCAGGTGATGGAGCTCATCGCCCGGCGGGCACAGGCCTTCGAGAACGGAATGCCCTGGCCGGACAAGTACAAGCGCAAGAAGGTGGCGACGCCGGTGGCCAAGGCCATCAGCCTGGTGACGAGCCCTCCGGGGCCGCCGGCCGGCATCAACCTGCCCAACGAGCAGCACATCCGCGAGAAGTACGGCAGCAAGAGCGTGCTGGTGGCCAACGTGATGGAGGCCGCGGCGGCGATGAAGCGGCTGCCGCTGGCCATCGAGTTCTCCCGGACGCCCGAGGAGGCGGCGAGGTCTCGCCAGTACACGGTCACGGCGCGCAAGTGGCTGGTGGCGTTCCACGAGGTGATGGGACACGCCTCGGGGCAGGTGGATCCGAAGCTGGAGGGAGGGCCCTCGCGCTACCTGAAGGAGTACGACAACACGCTGGAGGAGGCGCGCGCGGACCTGGTGGCGCTGTGGCACGTCTTCGACCCGTCGCTGGCCTCGCTGTCGCCGGAGCACGAGCGCATCGCCGAGCAGATGTACCGGGACTACCTGGTGGAGGGGCTCACCAACCTGAATCAGGTGCCGGAGGGAGACACCTTCGAGGAGGACCACCAGCGAGGCCACCACATGACGGTGAACTTCCTGATGGAGAAGGGCGCGGTGAAGCAGGTGGTGGAGGGTGGCGGGGAGGGGAAGCCGGGACGCACGTACTGGGTGGTGGAGGACTACGGGAAGATGCGCGCGGCGGTGGGTGAGCTGCTCTCGAAGCTGATGGTCATCAAGGCCACGGGGGACTACGAGGGCATCCGGAAGCTGGTGCAGGAGAAGGGAATCCGGTTCGACCCGAAGCTGCGCGACGAGGTGGTGGCGCGGGTGCGAGCGGTGGAGGTGCCGGCGGACGTGCTGCTGATTTCACCGAGGCTGGTGCCGGTGGTGGACGGGAAGGGGCAGGTGGCGGACGTGAAGGTGCGGCACGACCAGGGCTTCATCGACCAGCACCTGGAGCGGAGCGTGCTGGGCAGGCTGCCGCCGGCCGAGGCCACCCGGGTGGCGGCGCGGCTCGCGGAGACCCCGGAGGCGCTGGCGGAGGAGTACCGGAAACTGGCGCGATGACCCCTGAAGCAACTTCCGGCGCGGGGGCGCGATAACGAAGCATGAAGGTCAGCGCACTCCCCGAGAGCGTCACCACCGCGTTGTCCAAGCTCTCCACTGCCCAGCAGGAGGTGCTGGACAAGGCTCCGGCCGAGATGAAGCCCTTCCTCGAGGCGCAGTTCAAGATGTCGCAGGAGCAGCAGTTGGGGGAGTGGATCACCAGGATGATGAAGGGGGACCACGAGCAGGCCACGAGTGTCCTGCGCAACATTGGTGGCTGAGCCGGGCAGAGCTCCTGGACTCCTGGCCCGGGGGCGGTAGTTTCCTCCCTCGAGGACTCTACCCATGCCCTTCTCCGTCTGGTTGACGTCGCACCGCCGCATCGAGGACGTCCGGGCCGGTGCTCCGGACCAGCTGACCCTCGAGAACCTGCGTGCCTGCCTGGACCTGCTCGCGCGCTCGCGCCCCATGCGAGCCGCGCTCCGGCCCGATGGTTCCACCTGGGTGTTCCGCGCGGGGGAGTCGCTCGCGCTGGCCCCGCTGCTGTGGGCGGGGCTGCGGCCCAACAATGGCCCCCAGGCGGGCACCCTCCATCTCTCGGTGAGTGTCACCAGTCCCTTCTTCATGGCCAACGTGTTCGAGCTGCTGTCGTTCGCGGCCCTGGTGAACGAGGAGCTGGGACTGAATGCCTTCGAGGGTGTGCGGGGCCGTGAGGTGACGGTCGAGTCCCATCGCGAGCTGCTGGATGTGCAGGGCTCGTACTCGCGGGACCTGGCGCGCGCCTGGCAGCAGAACCGCGAGCAGCTCCACACGAACCTCCAGATGCCGCTCGAGTTCCCCGCGGGCCAGCAGGACGAGGCCCCCAACCTGCTGATGTTGCGGCTCGAGCACCCGAAGCCGCCCCCGCTGGCGGAGTTGCTGGCGGAGCCACCGGAAGGCCAGGACGTGGAGATCCGCGGGCCGCAGGCGGTCTGGTTCGATCGCGCCACCCAGGCCCCGGTGACGTGGTTCCTCCTCAACAACCCGCAGGAGGTGCTCATCTGGCCGCAATGGGGGGAGGCCCCCTTCGCACAGACGGCGCACTCCATCTTCGAGGTGGCCGTGCGGCTGAGGGCGCGTGCCGGCGGGCGGCTGATCTGGAACGGAGAGCCCGTCACCCCGGAGCGGACCTCCTGGTTGCAGCGCTACCCGGAACTGCTCGGCGTCGAGCTCCTCCAGTACGTCCTGCTCGGCTGGGAGCCCGTCACCGTCCGGGTGTAGGCTTCACCGCTCCTCACGGAGGCTGTCCGCGTCTGTCGGACCTACGCCCACCCGCGAAAGCGGAGGCGGTTGATCCAATCCGCGGCCCTCCCGTCAAACAGAGCCAGAGCGCGCTTCCGGAACCTGGCCGGATGGCCGGAGGTGGCGCCTTGTGCGTGAGGAGACGACCTTGAAGACGACGACGCTTCGCAACCTCTTTGCCGCGCTGGTGGTGCTGGGACTGGGCACGGGGTGTGGCAACACGGTGCAGGTGAAGGGCCGGGTGACGGACGGTGAGGGGACGCAGCCGCAGGCAATCGTGGCTGGAGCCGCTTCAATCGGAGGCTCGGGCACGGTGTCGGCGACGACGAAGGTGCGCGCCAGCTCCGTGGGGCCGGATGGCAGGACGACGGTGCTGGCCGAGGGCACGCTGGAGGCCCGGGGCTACTACACGCTGGACGTCCCCGCGGGTGAGGAGCAGCTGGTGCTGGAGGCGGTGGATGCCTCGGGCCAGGTGGTGGCCTCGGCGCTGCTCGAGGCGACCGCCGAGGGCAAGGACGTGGTCGCCGCGCCCATGGACTCGGAGACCTCGCTCGAGGCCGAGGTCTTCCTGCGGATGATGGCGGACAAGTCGCAGTCGGAGTCGGTGGACATGGTGGACGTGCGCGCCCGCATCACCGCCCACATGGCGGCGGCGGCGCGGCAGGGCGCCTCCACCACCGAGGCCTTCCGCTCCCGCGTGAAGGCACTGGCGGACGCGGTGCGCGCGGCGCAGCAGGCGGAGCTGGAGATGTACGCCAAGGCCGGGGTGCAGACGAGCCAGACGGCCCTCTTCGAGCAGGAGCTCGCGGCGGCGGCGGCGCTGAGCGCGGGGCTGGAGGGCGGCGGCCCGGTGAACGAGCTCTACGATGCGTTCCACGCGGAGCTGCGCGCGGCGGCCGAGCGGCTGGGCGCCAAGGTGGAGCAGCAGGCTCGGGCCGAGCGCGCGGCGAGCGCTTCCTTCCGCGCCACGGTGAAGGCGCGGCTGCCGGCGGAGGACGCGCGGCCGCTGGTGGACGCGGCGCTGCGGGCCTCGGCGGGCGTGGAGGCGCGGGCCTCGGGCGCGGCGCTGTCGGCCCTCCTCTCGGCGGGTGGCGCGGTGGATGACGTGAAGCAGCAGGCGCTGACGGCCAGCACCACGCTGCGCACCCAGGTGCGCGCCTCCACGAGCGCGGCCATGGCGGCCAATGCCTTCGCCAGCTTCGAGTCGAGCGTGTCGGGCAGCGCCGATCTCCAGGCCTCGGTGCTGGGCCGCTACCTCGGGGTGAACGCGACCACCCAGCTCACGCTGGGCCTGGCGGTGCAGGCCACGGTGACGGCGGCGGCGGCGCTGGACACGACGCTGGACGCGGCGGTCTCCTCGGCGGTGTCGGCGGACGCGGTGAATGTCTCGATGCTGGCCACGAAGACGGCCGAGGCCTACCAGGCCTATGAGACGGCGGTGCGGGCGCAGGCCAGCGCGCTGGCCGTGTTCGGCGCGAAGGCGAACCCCGCGGTGGAGGTGCTGCTCGTGGCCGAGGGCTCCTTCCAGATGGGCCTGTAGCTCAACGGGAGCCCGGCGTGCCCGGGGTGGACACGGTGACCGGGCGGGTCGGCCTGTCCTGACAGTCTGTCCCGCGTCCCGGGACGTATCGCAGTCAGTCTGTCGTTGTCGCGCGCCACGCCCCTCTCGTGCACCCGAGCAGGCAAGCGTGGCGCGTGCATTGCACGGGGCCTCGTCCATTGCGCGAGAGCGCGGAGGGGGAACCCATGCGTGGATTCAAGAAGCTGTGCTGGATGGCATTGGCTGTGGTGGCGGTCCTGGGCGCTGGCTGTGGTGGCGGAGGGCTCACCCTCGAGGAGCAGACGCGCCTGGTGGGCTCCTACCGGCTGCCGCAGGACGGCGTTCCCAACAACAACGCCCCCGTGGGGCCATTCTGCTGCACGGGGAAGACGCTCATCGTCCAGGCGCCCGATGGGGAGGGGGTGCTCGGCCACGCCTACTTCTTCGGCTGGGAGGGCCAGGCGTACAACTTCGAGGGGGGCTCGGGTGCCCCGGACCTCATCCTCCGGGTGAGCGGCCGGTCGACGCTGGACTCCGGACATGTCGAGGAGGAGAAGGGGCAGATCTCCTTCACGGCCGCGGAGCTGAAGGCTGGAGTCTCCCGGCGCACGCGAGTGGGGCCGCTCGAGTACATCGTCACCGTGGATCGCGTGGAGACGCTCGACTACGACGGCCGCCCGTACTTCCGCATGGACTCGCTGGAGGTCTCGGTGGATGTCCTGCGGGTGAAGGGCTGAGCGTCACGGTCTGGCGGAGGGCAGGGAGGCAGCCGAGGGGCCGCTGGTCCAGCTCCCGCCCGGGTACCTCTTCCGTGCCGGAATGATTACTCCTCCCTCCACGGCGGGGAGGGGGACATGAGGGGCAGCGGGTGGTGGGGCCGGTGCGCGCTGGTGCTGGTGGCGTGTCTCGGAGGTGTGGGGTGCGAGTCGTCGCGGGACGGGGACGGCTCGCTCGGAACGGGCGGGGACACGGTCTCTCCCGGGGAGTCGGCTTCGCCCGTGCCCTCGGACGGAACGCCGCCCGCTCCACCTCCGGATGACCCGGCGCCTCCGGCTTCACCGGACGCGGGCACACCCGAGCCGGCTCCGGTCCCACCGGCTCCAAAGCCCACCCTCTGCGCGCCCACGGGAGACGGTCCCCACGGGCTCCAGGAGGGCGAGCCCCTGACGGTGACGTTCCGCTGCGGCACCGGCTACTCGGCACCAGGGCTGCGCTTCAGCGTGTCGCCCCTGCCGGCCGGGGCGAGCCTGGACGAGGCGAGTGGCACCTTCCGGTGGACACCGGGCAAGGCCCAGGCGGACGTGTGGCTGCTCACCGTCACCGAGCACAGCACGGGCGAAACGGGTGTGGTGAAGGTGGGCGTGGCCGACAACTGGCTGGCCCCGGGCAACGTGCGGGAGCTCAACCCCGTCACGTACACCGAGGAGTATGGGCTGCCGGTGTTCCACCTCTCCTTCGAGGGCACGCTCACGGCGGGCGGCTACCGTCCGGTGCAACTCGTCTACCGCGGGCACCGCTACACCGCCGAGGCCAAGTACCGCGGCGCCACCTCCAGCATCTTCCCCAAGCGCAACTACACCTTCAAATTCGACAAGGAAGACCCGTTCAACGAGCCGGAGCTCGCGGGCGGTTTCACCGGCCGGCGCAACCTGGTGCTCATCACCAGCTTCAATGACAACTCGTACCTGCGGCCGAGGCTCGCCTTCGACTTGTGGAACCGGATGTCGCCGGACCACGTGCAGGTGAAGACGTACAGCGCGGTGCTCTACGTGAACGGGCGCTTCTGGGGCCTCTTCACCGTGGCGGACCACGTGGACGAGCACCTCCTGGAGCGTCACGGCCTCTCCGACGATGGAGATCTCTTCAAGGCGGTGGAGGCGGACGCGAACTTCTCGCGGCTCGACAAGAGTGGCGCGCCCAAGCAGCCGCTGGAGCTGGGCTTCGAGAAGAAGGAGGGCACGCCCAAGGATGGATGGGTGGGTGCCTATGACACGCTCAACGCGCTCACCGCCTTCATCGCGGACTCGGACCGGGAGACGTTCCGCACGCAGTGGGGCTCGCGGCTGAACACGCGGGACTACGAGGACTGGTGGATCTTCAATACGGCCATCCTCGGCACGGACTCGGGCGCGAAGAACGCCTACCACTCCTATGATCCCGCGAAGCGGGCGCCCTGGCGCTTCATTCCGTGGGACCTCGACGCGAGCTTCGGCCAGAATTGGGACACGCGCCGCATCGGGCCCACGGTCCTGCTGGACTTCTCCGGGGGCAACCGGCTCTTCGCCCGCATGCTGGAGGAGCCCTCCATCTCCGGGCCCATGCGCGAGCGCTACCGCTCGCTGCTGCGCGGCCCACTGTCGAAGGAGGAGGTGCTGAAGCTCCTCGACGGCTACGTGCGGGAAATCCACCCCGTGGCCCTGCGGGACGAGGCGCGCTGGCTCCAGCAGTACCGCACCTTCGAGCGCTGGAGCGATCGCACCGACTTCACCACCCATGAGCAGGAGGTGGAGTACCTGCGCCGGTGGGTGGAGGAGCGGTGGAACCTGCTGGAGCGGCGGCTGCCGTAGGGCTCAGGAGCCCTGCTGGATGAGCTCCACCCGGTAGCCATCCGGATCCTCGACGAAGGCGATGACGGTGGTGCCGTGCTTCATGGGGCCCGGCTCGCGCACCACCTTGCCGCCGGCCTCGCGGATGGTGTCGCAGGTGGCGTGGATGTCCTTCACGCCCAGGGCGATGTGGCCGTAGGCATTGCCCAGCTCGTACTTCGAGGTGTCCCAGTTGTGCGTGAGCTCGAGGGCCGGGTGGGTGTCCTCGGGGCCGTAGCCCACGAAGGCCAGGGTGAACTTGCCGTCCGGGTAGTCCTTGCGGCGCAGCAACTGCATTCCGAGGACGCGGGTGTAGAAGTCGAGCGACTTGTCCAGGTCGCCCACGCGCAGCATGGTGTGGAGGATTCGCATGCGCGCTACATACCCTGGAACATGCGCGTCCAGGCCTGCAACCGTCGCTGCAGCGCGGTGAGTGTCCAGAGGTCGGCGGGGTTGTCCGGGGCCACGGCCGCGAGCGCCCGCTCCAGGTGGGGCAGGGCGCCGGGCTCGCACCACTCGGAGAGCCGGCGCAGGGCGGACAGCGAGGGGCCCACCTCCAGCGCGGCCAGCAGTGTGTGCACCACGCGCGGGCTGCGCTCGCGGCACAGCCGGTCCACCGCCTCGTGCCGCTCCTCGAAGGAGGACTCGGGGTGCAGCAGCACCGCGGAGAGCGCCTGGAAGGTCTCCTCGGGCAGCAGCGGTCGAGGTGCCGGGTGGGGCCAGTGCTCGAGCGTGATGCCGGTGGGCCCCGCCGCGCTGCACTCGCGCTTCACCCCGTCCTCGCCGAGCAGCTCCAGCAGCCGCCCCGCGGAGGGCGTGCCCGCTTCCAGCACCCGCCGGGCCCTCGTGGTCAGCGCCGCCGAGTGCCCGAGCAGGTGCAGACGCAGCACGGACACTTCTTCCCGCGCGCAGGCCTCCTTCTGCACCCGCTTCCACTTCACGAAGACCTCGGCGAGCCCCCGCTCGTGCACGTACCAGCGGTACTCCAGCCACACGGCGCTCAGGCGCTCGTCGAAGCGCGGGTCCTCGGGCTCGTACATCCGGGCGGCGCCCTCCTCCATGCCCTGGAAGGAGGTGTCCAGCAACGCCTGCACGTGGCTCAGTCGCATGGGGGCAAGGCGCAGTGTGCCATGAAAGGCCGCTCGACGGCGCCGGGCTGGAGGGCTTTACTCCCGGGGAGGTGGTGGCACCGCGGTGCCCCGCATTCCCAGGAGGAACATGATGGCGGATGGCGACAAGGTGATTCTGGCGACGCTCGGCGCCGAGGCGGAGTTGGTGCGGCTCGGGACGGCGGTGGCCGATGTGCTGGCGAAGCTCAACGAGGTCTCCGCGCAGCAGCAGCGGAGCATCCTGCAGCTCGTGGTGGATGCGCGCGTGGCCAGTGAGTCCGTGCGCGGCCCCGCGCCCGAGTCGAAGTCCGCCTCCCTTCCCCCCATCGAGCCCGCGCAGTCCGTGGCTCCGGCGGAGCGGGCTCCGGAGTCCGGCGCGCCCTCGGCCCACCCCGACGAGGCGCGCGCGCGGGCCCTGGCCACCGTCTACGAGGCGGCGGCGCAGGCGCTCGGCCTGGCGTTCCAGAACGCGGTGGCCAACCAGCAGCAGCTCAACACCCTGGGGCAGGCGGCGCTGAGCCAGTCGGCCGTGCTCGTGCTCTCGTCCGGCTCCTCCGGCGAGTCGCAGGGCGCGTCCCAGCCGGCCAGTGTCCTCAAGGCCGGCTGAGCCCGCACCCGAGGGCCCGGGGCGGAGGGGGGCCGCTCAGCGCCGGGTGAGGGCGGCCGGGGCGCTCCAGTCCAGCTGGGAGAGGCCACCCTCCGTGCCGAAGAGGACCGTGCCCTCCTCCACCAGCAGGGCGTACACGCGTGGATCCGCGAGCCTCGGCAGCGGGCGCACCGTGCCGCTCCGCGCGTCGTAGTGCGCCGCGCCCAGCAGCGTGCCGAGCAGCGCGCCACCCGGCACCAGCGCCGCCGACACCACGTAGCGGCTCGGCAGGCCCTCCGCGTCGCGCACCCGCGCCCAGCGCTCGCCGTCGAAGTAGCTGAAGCCGTCCTGGCATGTGCCCACCACCGCGCGCCCCTCCGCGTCCGCCGAGAGCGCCGTCACCCAGTTGTCCGTGAGGTGCTTGCCGTCGTGGAAGCGCGTCCACTGCGTGCCGTCCCAGCGCAAGAGGCCCCGGTCCTCGCTCGCCACCCAGAGGTAGCGCCCGGCGCCGTGCGCCCCCGAGACATGCGTGCTCCAACCCTCGGGCAGCGGCAGCCGCTTCGCCAGCTCGAGCGGCTGGCTCGCCCGCTTCACGAAGGAGGTGCCCCGCCCATCCACCAGCGCGACGCCGTCCTCGGTGTCCGGCACCGCCGCCAGCACCGACAGCTTGCCGAGCGCCACCGGATTGCGGCCTCCGTACGCCATGGGCGTCCACGTCTTCCCGTCATACAGGCCCAGTCCGTACATGGTGGCCACGTAGAGGTTGCGCCCGTCGCTGGCCAGGCCCAGCACGTGGTTGCTCGGGAGGTGGGGCGCGCGGAACGTCCGCCACTTCCCGTCGGGCTGCTCCCAGCACACGCCCTTGTCGAAGGTGCCCACCACCCGCAGGCCCTGGTGCCTCGTCAGCGCGGTGATGTGGTTGCCGCACAGCTGGCCCGTGGGCGTCACCCGCTTCCACTCCGCGCCCTGACGCCGGAAGACGCCCTGGCCCCGCGTGCCCGCCCACGCCACGCCATTCAGCTCCACGGTGCTCGTGGTGCCCGGGGGTAGTGCCCGGGCCTCGCCGGAGCGCTCGCCCCACCGCCGCGCCTCGCCCTCGGCGCCGAGCACCCGCGTCCCGCCCTTCGCATCCTTCGCATACGCGAGCGGGCCCGCGGGCACGGGCAGCGACACGAGCCCCTCGGCTCCCAGGGTGAAGGCGCCCTCGGTGGTGCCCACGCGCAGCGCGCCGTCCGTCTCCTCCAGCATCCGCACCGGCCCCGGCACCGTCCACATGCGCCCCGAGCCCGGCGCCATCACCCGCCCGTCCGCCGTGCCCAGGTAGCCCTCGGTGAAGGCCGTGTACGTGGGGCCCGCGGGCAGCCGCTCCGAGAGCCAGCCCAGCGCCGCGCGGTAGAGCTCCGCGTTCATCCCGCCCTCGGCCGGCAGCGCGTGCCACTTCGCCCCCACCACCGGCTGCACGCGCCAGCGCTTGTCCACCGCCACCACGCCCTCGTCCGTGGCCGCGAAGAGCTCGTCCCCCGCCACCTCCAGCGCGCGGCAGAAGTGGCTCGGCAGGCCGTCCTCCACCGTCAGCGTGCGCACCGCTCGGCCCGAGCGGTGGAAGAGCTCCAGGCCGCCCTCGGTGCAGGCCACCACGTGGCCGTTGTACGTGGCGAGGTCATGCACCAGCTCGGTGTTGGTGACGGTGGCGGAGAGCAGGGCGGCGGTCAGGGTGGAGAGCAGCATGCCTGGCTGCATTGCGAAGCCCGGGCCAGCGCGTAACCGCTCGGAATTCCTGGGCTGCGTCTCCCTCGGGCCTCGGAGTGTGGCCGGGCGCCAGCACCGGGTGGCCGGGGGAGTGGCGAATGGCCGACGCCGCCATGTCCGCGAGGGCAGGGCTCTGGAATCAGAGGGAGTGACTACCTCCTCCGCATGAACAAGCAGACGCGGACGGTGTTGTGGGCTTCCGGGACGGTGCTGGCGGGCGCGCTGGGGTGGGCGGGCTGGCGGTTGCTCCAGGAGAGGAACCTCGAGGAGCCCGGGTACCGGGTGCTGAGCGTGAAGCAGGGCGTGGAGCTGCGCGAGTACGTGCCCTCCCTCGTGGCGGTGACGGAGGTGGAGGGCGAGTTCGACGCGAGCCTCAACGAGGGCTTCCGGCGGATCGCGGGCTACATCTTCGGAGGCAACCGGAGCAAGCAGTCCATCTCCATGACGGCGCCGGTGGGCGTGCAGCGCGCCAGCGGCTCCGGGGAGAGCGAGCGCATCGCCATGACGGCCCCGGTGGGCATGCAGCGCAGCGGCCAGGTGTGGCGCATCACCTTCGTGATGCCCTCGGAGTACACGCTGGAGACGCTGCCGGAGCCGGTGGACGCGCGGGTGCGCCTGGAGACGGTACCGGGCAGACGCGTGGCCGTCCGGAGCTTCTCCGGCTCGGCCCCCGAGTCCGTGGCGAAGGCCGAGCAGGCGCGGCTGCTGGAGGACCTGCGCGCACAGGGCCTGAGCCCCGTGGGCGAGCCGGTGCTCGCCCAGTACAACTCGCCCTTCATGCCCCCCTTCCTGCGCCGCAACGAAATCCTCGTCGACGTGCAGGCGGTGGAGCCGGTGCACTGAGCGGCGGTGCTACTCCTCGACGGTGAGGGCGACGCGGACCTTCTCGCGGCGCTCGAACCGGTTGCCCGCCGCGTCCCGGGCCACGAGCACCAGCTCGTACTCCCCGGGCTCCGTGCCGGCGGGCACCCTCAGCTCGCGGGTGAAGCGCAGGCCATCGCGCGTCTCCAGCAGGTGCTGCGCGTCACCGAAGGGCTCGCCGTACACGCTGACCTCCTGGGTGGCCTCCACCGCGTCCACCTCCAGCCGCAGCGTCTGGCCGGGCGCCAGCAGCCGCGAGGACAGCGTCACCTCGAAGTCGTTGCCCTTCGAGTCCAGCCGGTAGCGCACCTCGCGCCGGCGCACCGTGCCGTCCGGCATCTCCACCGCCACCAGCACGTCGTAGTACCCGTCCTCCACCCAGAGCGGCACCAGGAAGCGGCCCCGCCAGTAACCCGACACCGTGTCGAAGGTGAGCGGCTTCACCAGGCCGAAGGGGAAGTAGGCCGTCACCCGGCGCGCGTTCCTCGGCGCCACCACGGAGATGATGGGGTCTCCCGGCGGAATCTCCTCGCGGCTCAGCTCACCCGAGACGGCCGCGTACGAGGTGCCCTCGGGCAGCTCCACCGGCACCAGCTCGCGCACCGAGTCGCCGCCGGGCTTCGTGCGCGCCACCTCCTCCACCGCCACGAAGGAGGTGTACTTGCTCATCAGCCCGTACTGGAGCGCCGTGGCGGTGATGGCCTGGACGACCTCGGGCTTCTCGCCGCGGTAGTTCTCCACCGTCAGCTCTTCAATCCGCTGGCGCGCCCAGAGGCTGCGCAGGGACGCGTGCTCCGGCGCGGACTCGGGGAAGGTGAGGGGCACCTCGAAGTGGCGCTCCTGTCCACGCACGCGGCCGGTGATGCGCAGCAGGCCCTGGCCCGTGCCGTGGAATTTGCCAATGAGGAACAGCGGCTGGCCGCTGAAGAGGTCCGGCAGGGTGCGCGGGTAGACGTCCGACACCGGCAGGCCATCCGTCCCCACGCGCACCGACGTCAGCACCGGGCCGCGGATGCGCGACTCGAACTCGCGGGCCACCTCGTCCTCGGGACGCTTCAGGTTGACGAAGGTGGAGGCGCCGCGCCCCACCTCGCCCATCTTCGTGACGAGGTAGCGGTTGACGTCGTTGCCCACGCCCACGCTGAAGACGCGCGTCTCCTCGCGCAGGTGCCGCTGGAGCGTGCCGAGCACCTCGTCATCGTTGCCGATGAAGCCGTCCGTCATGAGCAGCACCATGCGCAGGCGGGCCGGGTCGTTGGCGGGCACCATGGCCTCCTGGGCCGCCACGCGGACGTCCGTGCCACCACCGCCCCAGAAGTTGGCCACGTAGGGCAGGGCGCGCGCCACGTTCTCCGGCGAGGCCGGCACCGCGGCGGGGGCGAACTTCGTCACCTGCGTGTCGAAGTTGAGCACCTGGAAGGTGTCCTCGGGGTGCAGGTGGCGCAGCACCTCGGCGGTGAGGGCCTTGGACTTCTCGATGGGCGGGCCGGACTGCGAGCACGAGGTGTCGAGCACCAGGTAAAGCTCGCGCGGCACCACCTCCTCCTGCTTCGGCGCCAGCTGCGGGTTGAGCAGCACGAGGAAGTAGCCCTCATCGGCACCGGGCTCGCGGTGCACCAGCACGGCCGGGCGGATGAGCGCATCGGCCACGCGGTACTCCAGCGTGAAGGTCTTGTTGGGGATGCGGTCGTCCGGGGCCAGCTCCACGCGGGCGCGGCTCGGGCCCTCGCGCGTCGCCGTCACACGGTGCGAGGTGGAGCGCAGCTCGTGCACGGGCACGCCCGCGTCCAGGCGCACGTGGAGGCGGATGTCCCGGCCGCTGCGCACCTCGGGAGGCAGCACCGGCGGGGTGATGCGGCTCGCGTCGGGGACGGTGGTGGTGTCCGGCGCGGTGCCCTCGCCCTGGCGGAAGGCCAGGGGCTCGCCGCCGATGTAACGCGGGCCCACCGTCATGGGAAAGTTGAAGCTGTACTTGCCGTCCTCGTAGACGAGCCGCTCCACATAGTGGATGCGCACGCGGAGCTCCTCGCCGGGGAGGATGTTGGCCACCGACTGGGTGAAGAGGTTGGGACGCTCCTGGTCGAGCAGCGCGGCCGTCTTGCCCTCGGCGCGGGCGCGCTCGTAGGTGTCACGCGCCTGCTCGCGCGTCTGGATGACGCCGCGGATGACGCGCTGGCCGATGACCAGCTCCATGGCGTCCACGGCGGCCTTCTCCGGCAACGGGAAGACGTAGAGGGCCTCGAGCGGCTCGGCGTAGGGGTTCTCGAAGACCTGGGTGACGGTGACGCTGGCGAGGAATCCACTCACCTCGGCGTCGACGTCCGTGTGCTTGAGGCTGAAGTGCTGTGGCTGGGACTCGGGGCAGCCCTGGGCGGAGGCGTGGCGGCGGAGCTTCGCCACCAGCGTGCCCTGGGTGATGGCCCCGGAGCTCAGGGGCGAGACGGGGGCGGGGCAGGGGGTCTCCGCGGCGTCCCGCTCCTGAGCGGAGGCGGGGACGGACAGAAGACAGACGAAGAGCGCGACGAGTGCGGCTCGCATGGAATTCCTCGGACGGGGTGGGTACGCGCCGAGGTATTGCAGCCCGCGGGCCAGCGCCCGGGATGAGCCAAGTGCCCGGAAACACTGAGGGCGGGGCTCCAGGGGCTGTGGCTGCCTGGCCACATCCACCTGAGACCCCGCCCCGTTTCACTGGTCACCGGTGACGAGTGGAATGGACCCGCCTCGTTTCACTTGTCACCGGTGACAAGTGGAATGGACCCGCCCCGTTTCACTTGTCACCGGTGACAAGTGGAATGGGCCGGTGCCCGGACTACTCGGCGAGGGCCTTGTCGAGGGCGCCCTTGAGCTCGGTGCTCTCCGGCGTCACGGAGCTGGAGAAGGCGGCGCGCACCTGGCCGTCCTTGCCCACCACGTACTTGTGGAAGTTCCACTTGGGCTCGCCGTGCTTGCGCGCGAGGAACTCGTAGATGGGGGACTGGCCCTCGCCCTTGGTCTTCACCTTCTCGAGCATGGGGAAGGTGACCTTGTAGCGGAGCTCGCAGAACTTCGCGATCTGCTCGGAGGTGCCGGGCTCCTGGCCGCCGAAGTCATTGGAGGGGATGCCGAGCACCACCACGCCCTTGTCCTTGTACTGGCCCCAGAGCTTCTCGAGGCCCGCGTACTGGGGGGTGTAGCCGCACTCGGAGGCGGTGTTCACCACGAGCACCACCTTGCCCTTGTACTCGGAGAGGTTGACGGGCTGGCCGTTGAGCCGCTTGGACTGCAGGTCATGGAAGGACATCGCACGCTCCGCGGAGACGGCGGCGGTGCCCAGCACGAGCACGGCCGCGGTGAGGGAAAGGAGTCGGTTGGACATGCCCTCCAGGATGCCCGAGGCGGCGGCGCGTTGCGGGGTCCTTCAATCCAGGAAGCGGCGCTCCCAGCGGCGATTGTCCTCTGGCGAGAAGTCGGGCTCCCAATTGCTCTGCTCGGGATAGGGCCAGGGCTCTGGGAACCGCTCATGGTAGAGCCACGGCTCCAGGACGCGCGCCAACTCCCGGTAGGCGGGGAGCGTCTGGCCCTGCTCGGTGTCTCCCGCTTCGGGCCAGGGGCCCAGGGTGACGACGGCGCGCTCCCCTTCCAGCTCCTGGACGGTGGTGCCTGGTGAGGACAGGCGTGAGCGCAGACCCGACGCGCCGCCCAGCTCGCCCAGGATGGGCTGGCCCAGGAAGGTGAGCCAGGAAGGGCCACGAACCCGGAAGCCGAGTTTCCACGAATGCCAGCTCGTATCCGGGATGTCCATGCCTGGGTAGCGGAAGCACCGCGCGCGGATTTGCCGCGAGATACCGATCAGGTCTAGCTGGCCGTTGAAGGCGAGACCCACCTGTCCGAAGTGGAAAGGCAGAGGAGCGGCCAACTTCAGTGCCAGTTCACGCACGTGGCCCGGGCCGTGTTCTTCCAGGTACTCGGTGGGGAGCGAGATGCTCAGTGCGGAAGATGCGTCCGGATCGTCCTCCAGGCGTGGATCTCCCAATGGTTTGCCGAAGTAGTCGAAATCGTAACGTTGCGGCTCTCCGGATGCTTGTGCCAGCTGGATGTTCGGCCACGTCCCCTCGGTGAGCTCTCGCCGGATGTGCTTCCACCCGGCGTCATCAAGAGCTTGCTCCTCTCCATCGACATCCACATACCAGCCAAGCGTCTCTGGCTCTATCGCGTGCAGATAGGTGTCCAAGGAGGTGAGGACGGCTCGTGCTATCTCCTGATGGGCACGGCGGATGTAGAAGCAGAGGCTCAAGCCTTCACGGACCAGGAGGTGCCCGTTCGGCGCGCAGATGCGGATGCGCGGGTAATGAGAGCTCAAGGTGTGACTCCCAGCCAGGGTTTGATCGCGCGTACGAATGGGCCCAGGATTTCCTTGTACACTTCGTCTTGGTAACGGCCCGCATAAGGCCCCTGGGTGTATTGGCACCAACCATTTCTCTTTCTGCTCTCGCTACTCACGCAAGGAAACTTGAAGTCATAGACGAACAGGGGCAAGAGCGGATTGCCCGCGTGGATGACGATGTCTGGCTTGATGGTGCCGCGCAGCTCGCTGTAGCAGCCCTCCTCCAGTAGCGCCTCCTCCTTCTCCGGGCTGATCAACTCGCGCTGCCGGGTGTCCGTGTTGTAGCGGTAACGCGGCTCCCGGCTGAATCCGCCTGGACGCAGCGCGCCCAACTCCATCTCCGCACACGCGAGCGCGACCTTGTGCATCTCCTCGCCGAGGAACATGGCCCGCGTCCTCACCTTGCCTCCGAACTCCTTCGTCTCGCGGCACTCCGCCGGGGTGGGGCTCCTGCCGCCCATGTGCTGGCGGAGCACCTTCTCGCGGGCCATGTTGGCGCACCAGGTCAGTTTCTGCTCGATGGCCTCCTTGTGCGCTTCATTCCACACCACCGCGGTCGCGGTGACGGAGGCGCCGAACTCGGCGAGGCGCTGCGCGGCCTGCGGTATCACGGTCTCCTCTCCAGCCACGCGGGCGCACAGGGCCGGTTGGGTCCGGCAGGCGCTCGAGGCCGAGTCGAGGGACTGCGCGGAGGCCTGGCTGGCCAGGAGCAGCACGCTGGCGAGCACGGCTCCGTACTTCCGCCGGAAAGCGGGCCCGTGCCGGGGGGTGGAGGAGCGGTGATTCATGTGCCCTGTGATGATGTTGGTGGTGAGATGCCGTGCGAGGAAAACCGCGCGGGCGAGTCTGGCGGAAGCGCGAGCCGGGTCAAGGCACTCGGGCCCGGCTCCGCTCAGTGCACGGTCTCGCAGGGGAGGGTGGCCGGCTGGGTGGCCTTCTTGCGCAGCTGGTCCCAGCGCTCCTCGATGAACCGCACGTCCCGCTCGCGCTGCTCGGCGAGCCGGGAGGCCTCGTACACCGCCCGCCCCGTCTGCACGAGCGCCCCGCGCATCGCCGTGTCCGGCTCCACGCTGGCGAGCTCCGCGAGCACCTCCAGGATGCGGACCAGCACCCGCGGCTGTGCCTCCGCGGCGAGCGGAATCTCCCCGAACGCGTCCTGCAGGAAGGGCACGAGCCCGAAGCCGGGCCGCAGCAGCGTCACCGCCTGGTGCCACTCCATCCACCAGCCCTGGCCGAGCCGTCCCTTGCTCGCCACCACGCGGCCCACCGCTCCCAGCTCGTTGATCACCATCACCGCGGTGGTGACGTCGTTGATGGCGGGCGAGAGGGCCTTGAGCGCCATGTCCACCAACTGCCGCACCCCATAGAGCACGTCCTGCTGCGTGGTCCGGGTGCGCCCCACGGCGAGCGCACCGTGCAGCCGCCGCTGTTGCTGCTCACTCAAGGCCACCCGCGGCCAGAGCGCCATCAGCGGCAGCCCCGGTATGAGGAAGTCCCCGGTGCGCACCTCGAGCCGCACGGTGTGCACGCCTCGCGGCAGGGCCGAGAGCAGCCGCTCATGGTCCACCAACTGCACGTAGCCCGTCTCGCGCGCGGTGATGACGGTGGCCTCCTGCTCGGGGCCGGGCAGCGCCTCGCCCAGCTCCCGCGTCTTCTTGAAGTCCAACCGCTCCAGCTCCTGGATGATCTCCCGGCCAATGTTGACGATGAGGGTGCTCGCCTCGACGGAGCGGGCGGCATGGTGGAGGAAGTGGGGCAGCAGCAACAGGCAGAGCAGGGTGAGGGCCAGTGCCACTCCGAGCGATAGGACGGGCAGCGGTGTGCTCTGCTGCTCCTCCGCCTGGGTGCCCACCAGCCCGAGCAGCAGCAACAGGTACACCACGGTGAGCAGGTAGGTGCCGAGCACCCGCTGCGTGCCGTGGTCCGCCATGAATCGCCCCAGCAGCCGCGGCGTGTACTGCGTGGAGGCCAGTTGCACCGCCACCATGGTCATGGAGGCCGTCACCGTCATGACGGTGACGAGCGTCGCCGCCATGCTCAGCAGCACCTCCCGGCTGGTGGACGGTGTGGAGGGGACATAGTCGCCCCACCACTGGGCGCGCAGTCCAGGGCCCAGCGACGGCCAGCTCCGGTCCAGCATCGGCAGCACCACGCCCAGCACCAGGCCCAGCGTCACGAACAGCACGGGCTGGAACCAGAGACTCGCCTTGATCGAGTTCCACAGCTTCGACAGACGCGGTGACAGCACGGCCCTTCCCCTTCCCCTCTCAGGAGCGTGTGAATGCCTCCGGAGCGTCGCAAGCCATTCCCCTCCCGGGCCTCCACGCTCGGGAGCCGTCCCTCGTCCGCCCGCCCTGGAGACGGCTACCCATGCTCCCGGGCCGACGGCACGGGTCCTGGGTTCCGGGGTCCCATCTCCCCCCGCCTGCCCCGTTACTAGGTTCCGGTATGTCCCTGAGAGAGGTGCTCTTCGGAAAGCCCATCCCGAATGACGAGGCCGAGGAGGAGAAGATTGGTCCCCTGACGGGAATACCCGTGCTGGGGCTGGATGCACTCGCCTCGGCGGCATACGGACCGGAAGCCGCGCTCACCGTGCTGCTCGTCCTGGGGGCGGGCGGGAGCCATTACCTCGGCCCCATCATCGCCATCATCGCGGTGCTGCTGCTCATCGTTCAGTTCTCCTACCGGCAGACGATCGCCGCCTACCCGGGAGGGGGCGGCTCCTACCTGGTGACCCGCGACAACCTCGGAACGAAGCCGGCGCTGCTCGCCGCCGCCGCGCTGGCGCTCGACTACGTGCTCAACGTGGCGGTGGCCATCTCCGCGGGTGTGGGGGCGCTGGTGTCCGCCCTCCCCAGGCTCCTCCCCCACATGCTCCCGCTGTGCCTGGGGCTGCTCGCGTTGCTCACCCTGGTGAACCTGCGCGGCATCCGCACCGCGGGCATGCTCTTCACGCTCCCCACGTACCTGTTCGTCGCCTGTCTGGGCGTGACCTTGCTGGTGGGCGTGGTGAAGTTCGTGAGCTCCGGGGGACATCCGGTCCCCGTGGTGCCCCCGCCCCACCTGCCGGCCGGTACAGCCGCGGTGAGCCTCTGGCTGCTGATGCGCGCCTTCGCGAGCGGGTGTACCGCGATGACGGGCGTGGAGGCGGTCAGCGATGGCGTGCCCGTCTTCCGGCAGCCCCGTGTCCGGGGGGCCCAGCGGACCCTCGCGGGGATCGTCGGCATCCTGGTGGTGCTGCTCGGCGGGGTGGCGGTGCTGTGCCATGCCTACGGCATCGGCGCGACCCCTCCGGGCCAGGCGGGCTTCCAGAGCGTGTTGTCCCAGCTCGTGGGCGCCGTGGCGGGACGCGGGGTGTTCTACTCCGTCACCATCGCCTCCATCCTCACCGTGCTGTGCCTGTCCGCCAACACGAGCTTCGCGGACTTCCCCCGGTTGTGCCGCATGCTGGCGCTCGATGGCCACCTCCCCACGGCCTTCGCCCATGCCGGTCCCCGGCTGGTGTTCTCGACGGGCGTCATCGTCCTCTCGCTCATGGCCGCGGCCCTGCTGGTGGCCTTCGGAGGGGTGACGGACCACCTCATCCCGCTGTTCGCCGTGGGCGCCTTCGCGGCCTTCACCTTCTCGCAGTTCGGCATGGTGGCCCGCTGGCGCAAGAGCCAGGAGCCGCGCGCGAGGCACTTCCTGGTGGTGAATGCGATTGGCGGAACGGCCACGGGGCTCACGCTTTGCGTCGTGGCAGTGTCGAAGTTCGCCGAGGGGGCCTGGATGTCCTTCCTGTTCATCCCCCTGGCCTTCCTCCTGTTCCGCACCACGCGCCGCCACTACGACACGGTGGAGAAGGCCATCGAGACCGAGCGGCCCATGCGGGTGGTCCGTGCCGCCGCGCCGCTGGTGGTGGTTCCCCTCAAGCGGTTGGATCTCGTGGCCGAGAAGGGCCTCCAGTTCGCGCTCACCATCTCCCCCGACGTCCACGCCGTCCAGGTGCGCGCGCAGCCCGAGGAGGGCGGGGAGCTGCGTGCCAGTTGGAAGCGCCGGGTGGAGGCTCCTCTCAAGGAGGCGGGGCTCCCGGTGCCCGAGCTGGTCGTGCTCCGGTCGACGTACCGCCAGGTGGTGGATCCGCTCCTCGGCTACGTCCGCAAGCTCGCCGCCGCCCATCCGGACCGGTTCATCGCCGTGCTGGTGCCGGAGTTGATCGAGCACCGCTGGTACCACTACCTGCTGCACAGCCACACGGCCACCCTGCTGAAGATGATGCTGCTGTTCCGGGGCGGGCCGCAGATCGTGGTCATCAGCGCGCCCTGGTTCCTGCGAGAGCCCAAGCACCCCTTCACCCGCGCCCTCCGCTCCCCGCGCCCCTCGTTCAAGGCCTCCTCCGCCCGGAAGCCGGCCCCCGGCTCCTCGTGAAGGGAGGCCCTCCCGGGAGGGGGGTCTGTCCTCCGGGCCAATGGCCTGGGTAGCATGCGAGCGTGCTTGCCCAGGCGCTCCTGCTCGTTTCCCTGCTCCACGCCGCTCCCCCCGAGCGCGTGGAGCTCGTCTTCGGGGGAGATGTCATTCCCCATGGTGAGGTGAAGGAGGCCGCGGCGGACCACGCCCGCGCCGACTCCGGCGATGCCGGCCCCGCCCGCTCCATCAACCACGAGGGGTGGGATCATGTCTTCGGGCCCCTCGCCGACGTGATGCGCTCGGCGGACGTCGCCATGGTGAACCTGGAGACGCCCAGTACCGGCAATCCGCTCGCCCGCACCGCGCCCCTGCTCTTCGACGCGCCGCCCGCCATGCTGCACGCGCTGGCCTCCGCCGGGGTGGATGTGGTGTCCACCGCCAACAACCATGTCTTCGACCAGCGCCGCGCCGGGGCCGAGGCCACGTGGAAGCACCTGGCCGAGGCGGGCCTGAAGAGCGTGGGCACGGGCCCCTCGGAGGCCGCCGCGTGGGAGCCCCTCATCGTGGAGAAGCGGGGGATGCGCATCGGTTTCCTGTCCTTCACCCGGTGGCTCAACGGCGCCCGCAATCCCGAGGCGCCGGAGACCTCGCCCCACGTCGCCTACGTGCCCTACCGCGGCCAGGTGAGCGGGAACTGGCAGTCCCCCGAGTCGGCCGTGGCGCTGGTGCGCGCCGCGGCCCGGCGCTGTGACGCGCTCATCGTCGCCATCCACTGGGGCACCGAGTACTCGCACTCGCCCCACCCCGAGGACCGCAAGCTGGCCCGCGCCCTGCTGGAGGCCGGCGCGCTCGCCATCGTCGGCCACCATCCCCACGTGCTCCAGCCCGTCGAGTCGTACCGCACCTCCTCCGGACGGGACACGCTCGTGGCCTTCTCGCTGGGCAACCTCATCGCCAACCAGGACCGGCACTACGTCCACCGCCGGGCGGGGGAGGCGGATGGCAGCAAGCGCGACTCCGTGCTGCTGCGCTTCTCGCTCACCCGTCCCCAGCCGGGCGCGCCCGTGTCGCTCGAGGGCGTGTCCGTGCTGCCGGTGTGGATCGAGAACAACCACTACGTCGCGCTCGGCCGCGACCGGGTGCCGCGTCACATCCAGCCCGTGCTGATCGACGAGGAGCTGCGCGCCATCAACGAGCGGCTCCTGGCGCTCTCGGCCCGCGCCCTCACCCAGCCGCGCGAGGTCCGTCAGGAGCGCACCGCGCTCGAGCGCCGGTTGGACATGGCCCGGTACCGGCGCGAGCTCATCCTGCGCATCACCCGGCCTCCGGGCTCCGACGTGGGGACGACGGAGCCCGGGAGGCGTCCCGCGGGTTAGCGACTCCTCGGGCTGTGGGCGCGCGCCCGGCGGGGAAATCGTGTCCTCGTCCACCTGGCCCTCGTTGTGGTCGAGCCCCTCGTCGTTCACGCCCGGCTGGAGGACGCCCTCGTCCTCGTCGCGCACGTCGTCTTTCAGGGGTGTGGGCTGCTTGAAGCTGGAACGTGGGCACGCGAGCCCGTGCCCCGCAGGAGGCGCCTGCCCTCCTGGACGCTCTCCATCCGCGCGGAAGAGAGGGGACGCCCCTGGTTGGGGGGGCTTGCACGACCCATGAAGCAAGTCCCTAGGCTTGGGTTGGCCTCTCGGGTAATGTCCTCCAACGTCTCTTTGGACGTCACGCACCATGGTCTCGAAACGTACCCCCCCGCCCCCCTCGCAGCAGCGCATGGATGACAAGCTGGCCCTCGCCCTGGGGGCCGCGGCGCGTGCCGCCCGGGTGCGCGCGGGGCTCACCCAGGCGGAGGCGGCCGAGAAGGTGGGGCTGGCCCCGGGTGTCTATGGCCGCATCGAGCGCGGGGGGATGATGCCCAGCGTCCCCACCCTCCGACGGCTGAGCATCGTCCTGAAGATTCCCTCCGACACGCTGTTGAGCCTGAGTCACACGGAGGTGACGGCCTGGGTGGACTCGCTGCCCGCCAAGGAGGAGCGCTCCCCGGATCTGCGGCGGCTGTCGCGCTCGTTGCGCAACCTGTCCCCGGCCCAGCTCAAGGTTCTCAACGTCATCGCCACCGCGCTCACCCGCTGACTTCAGGGTCGGGACAGCTCGACCGACCTGATTGGGGAGGTTGGCCGTGTTAGAGGTTGCCAACGGGAGGTGAAGCGGGTGCATGTGGAGTCGATGAGCCCCTCGGCGCGGTGGTGGTACGCCCTCAAGCCAGCGAGCTGGCCGAAGGTGCTCGTGCCCGCGTTGTTCGGCCAGGCCGTGGGTGCCGCCGCCGCCGGCCACCTGTCGTGGGGGGCGCTCGGGTTCGGCGTGCTGTGGATGGTGGCGGACGTCTCCTTCATCGTGCTGCTCAACGACTGGGGAGACCGCGAGGTGGACACCCTCAAGCGCCGCATGTTCCCCCAGGGCTGCTCGCCGAAGACGATTCCCGACGGAATCCTCCCCGCCGGGGCGTTGCTCGCCGCGGGCCTCGGGGCCGGGGCGGTGGCGCTGGTGTTGGCGTGGGGCGCGGGCCTCGTGCTGGGGCGGCCGTTGTTGTTGCCGCTCGCCGCGCTGGGCCTGCTCATGTTCGCCGCCTATACGCTGCCACCGCTGCGGCTCAACTACCGGGGCGGGGGCGAGCTGCTGGAGATGGTGGGGGTGGGCGGCGTGCTTCCCACGTTGCATGTGTATGCGCAGTGCGGCCAGTGGGCTCCCGCGGGGTGGGTGTGGCTGGCGCCGGGCCTGCTGGCGCTGTCCCTGTCGAGCGCCCTGGCCAGCGGACTGTCCGACGAGGAGAGTGATCGCGCGGGAGGCAAGCGCACCTTCACCACCCTGTGGGGCAACGCGGCCGTCCGCCGGGGCGCGGAGGTGTCCCTGGGGACGGGGCTGCTCCTCTGGCTCGCGGTGTCCTGTCTGGCCGAGGACGCCCCCCCGCTCGTGGCAGTGGTGCCGGCCGTGGGGTTCGCATTACCTTTCACCGTGCGTCTGGTGAGGAGGAGCCCGTCCGCGGTGACGAATGCCTTCGTTGCGCAATCGGCATACAAGGCGGAGCTCCACCGTGCCATCTGGTGGGGAACGTTCACGCTGTCGGCAGGGGTGCTCGCCGTGGGGTTGGGAGGGTGGAAGTGAGAAGACTTCCAGAAGACATCCTCGCCGGGCTGGAGCCCCTGTCCCCCCTGCTGGGAGAGGCGGCCTCGCTGGACACGCGCCGGCCGCGCGCGCTGCTGCCCGTGGAGTTGGCGGCACGCCTGGTGGAGGGCAACGCCGGGGAGGACAAGGCCCGGGCCTTCGCCCAGGGGTTGGGCCACGTGGTGCGGGCGCTCGCGGAGGACTTCCCGGAGAACATCTTCTGGGACCTGGACTTCCTGGCCTGCCGCATGTGGAACGCCGGAGGGCCCGAGGCGGTGCTCGGCTTCTCGCGCCGGGTGGTGACGGTGTGCCGGGGCTTCGGCAACAAGTCGGAGCTGCGCTTCCGCTACGCCCATGACTTCCTGTACGGCTACGACTGGGCCCGCTGGGTGGTGCGCCAGCCGGAGAAGCGCGCCACCATCGGCCCCTTCGACCTGGCGTTCTTCGACTACCTCGAGGGCCGGCTCCAGACGCTCGTGGAGCTCATCGCCGAGAACGATGACAAGTACGGCAAGCTCCAGGGCCAGGAGTTCCGCAACCCCTTCGGCTTCTGCCGGGAGCCTCGCGAGGAGGCGCACCTGCATCAGGTGCTCGCCCAGGCGGACTTCATCCCCGTGAAGGCCTGGCGCTTCGATGGGGACTGCCGCTGGGACCTGCCCTTCACCGACCTGCGCACCGAGGCCGCCCGGCGGCTCGGGCTGGTGCGCGAGGCCTCCTCGTGAAGGACGGGTGGGGCACGCTCCGGGCCTGGCTCCAGGCGTCGCGGCTGCCCTCGCAGTCGTACCTCGCGCTCCCCTTGCTGCTCGGGCAATTCGTCGCGGTGCACCTGCGTGGCGGGGCGTTGGACGTGGGGACGCTGGTGGCCGTGCAGCTCTTCGGGGTGCTCGACCAGCTCTTCATCGTCTACGCCAACGACTGGGCGGACCAGGAGACGGATCGCCGCAACCAGACGGCCACCCTCTTCTCCGGGGGCTCCCGCGTGCTCGTCGAGGGCCGGCTCCCGCCGCGTGCGCTCGGGCTCGGCGCCGTCGTGTGCGCGTTCCTGCTGCTGGCCCTGTCCGTGGGGCTGGCGGTGCTCCGGGGCGCACCGCTGCTGGTGCCGCTGGCGGTGGCGGCGTTGGGGCTCTTGTGGGCCTACAGCTATCCGCCCTTCCGGCTCTCGTACCGGGGCGGGGGCGAGCTGCTGCAGATGGTGGGGGTCGCCGGGGTGCTGCCGCTCTATGGCTATGTCGCGCAGGGCGGGGATCCGGGGCGTTTTCCGTGGGCGCTCGTCGCGTTGCTGCTGCCCACGCATCTCGCCTGTTCCATCGCCACCGCGCTCCCCGACGAGCCCTCGGATCGGGAGAGCGGCAAGCTCACGCTGCCAGCGCGCGTGGGCGTCGAGCGGGCCGCCCGGGTCATCGTGTTGCTCAACGGCCTCACCGTGGCGCTCGCGCCGTGGGGTCTCGGGGTCCTGGGTCTGAGCGTGGGCCTGGAGTGGCTGGTGCCGGCGGGGGCCTCGCTCGTGGTGCTCCTGGTGCGTCCCTCGCCGCCCGGCTCCCGCCGTGTGCAGGTCCGCGTCGCCGCCGCCATCACCGCCACGCTGGCCACGGTCGCGCTTCCCCTCCTCGCCCTCGTGAGAACCTGAGTCCGCCATGACGTATGAGTTCCTGGTGATGGCGCTGTTGTTCCTGGTGCCGGGCGCCGTCTTCTGGCTCGTGCGCGCGGACCTGCGCTGGCTGATGCGCAGGACGATGCTGGCCTCGCTCCCATTCGCGGCCACCGAGTGGCTGTTCTATCCGGCGTACTGGACGCCGCGCTTCCTGTTCGACCTGGCGGACCGCATCGGCTTCGGCGTGGAGGACGTGCTCTTCGTCGTGGGGCTCGGGGCCTTCTCCTCGTGTGCCTACGCGGTGGCGTTCCGCCAAACCGTGGTGCCCCGGGGGAGCGGCACGCGGCCCTGGTTCCGGGTGTTGGGGGCCATCGCGGGCATGCTGGCGCTGACGGGGCTGCTGCTCGCGGTGGGCGTGCCCATCCTCTACGCGGCGGTGGCGGCGATGGGGGTGGGCACCCTGGGCGTGCTGGTGGCGCGTCCGGACCTGGTGCTTCCGAGTCTCCTGGGAGCGGCGCTCTCGTGCCTCATCTACCTGGGGCTGTGCCTGCTCTTCGAGGGGCTGGTGCCCGGTGTCTTCGAGCGCACGTGGCGGCCGAGCCTGCTGCTGCGCGGCCACTTCCTCGGCGTGCCACTGGATGAGCTGCTGTACGGCACCGGCGCGGGCCTCGCGGCGACGGCCCTCCCAGCCTGGGCCTTCCGGCTGGGATTCGCGCCGCTGCCCGGGCGTGAGCCTACGACCAGAAGCCCTCGTGCACCGCACGGGCCTCCGGCAACTCCACCGGGCCCACCACCTCGGTAGGCGCGGAGCCGCGGGCGAAGACCTCGCGGCAGGACAGGCGCAGGGTGGGCTCGGTCGGCCTGTTGAGCTGGCCCAGCTGCTCGGAGGAGAACGCGAAGACGACCCGCCGCACGCCACCCCAGAAGATGGCGCCCGCGCACATGGCACACGGCTCGGTGCTGGCGTAGAGCGTGCTGCCGGCGAGCTGCTCGGGGGAGTAGTGCTGGGTGGCCTCGCGCATGAGGTTGGACTCCGCGTGGCCGGTGCAGTCCCGCTCCGTCACCACGGTGTTCTCCCCCTCCAGGAGGACACGCCCGTTCCTGTCCACCAGCACCGCGCCGAAGGGATGGTTCCCCCGCTCGCGGGCCTTGCGGGCCAGGTCGATGGAGTGTCTCAGGTGTCGCAGCTCCTCGGGTTGCATTCGTGTCCTCCTGCGTGGGAAGTGGCGCTCAGGGGAGCGCGTCCAGGCTGGTCATGAGCCGGTCCACCTCGGCCAGCGTGTTGTAGTGCAGCAGCGA
Source organism: Archangium sp. (assembly GCF_057119385.1). Lineage (NCBI taxonomy): Bacteria > Pseudomonadati > Myxococcota > Myxococcia > Myxococcales > Archangiaceae > Archangium > Archangium sp. The sequence goes on from NZ_DBNGVP010000192.1 coordinate 35,974, forward strand.
GACGCGCACCGCGCCCTCGGGCATGAGGCCCAGTGCCTGCATGGCGAGCGTGGCGTAGTAGTGGCCCGCGGCGACGCCCACCCCGTTGCGGGCGAGGTGCTCGGCCACGGCGCGCGGCGGGACGCCCTGCACGTTGAAACAGAAGGTGGCCACGCGGCCCTTGGGCTCGGGGATGCCGTAGAGGCGCACGCGCTCGTGGGCGCGCAGCCGCTCCAGCGCGGACTCCAGCAGCGGACGCTCCAGGGACTCGATGCGGCGGAAGGCCTGCTCCAGCCCCGCGCGCCCGGGCTGTCCGCCGCCGAGCACCTCGCGCACGTAGCGCAGCGAGCCCAGCCAGCCGGCGAGGCCCTCGTGGTTGGCGGTACCGGGCTCGAACTTCTGGGGGCTGTCCTCGGGGACGAACCACAGCTTGTCCGCGGGCAGGCGGGGCAGCAGCTCGTGGCGCACGTACAGGCAGCCCATGTGGGGGCCGAAGACCTTGTAGGGCGAGAAGGTGGCGAAGTCCGCGCCCCAGGCCTTCACGTCGGGCAGCAGGTGCGGGCTGGCGTGCACCGCGTCGACGATCAGCCAGGCGCCCACGGAATGGGCGAGGGTGGCCGCGGCCGTCACGTCCGGCGCGGTGCCCACCGAGTTGGCGGCGGCCGTCACCGCGACGAGCCGGGTGCGCGCGGTGAGCAGCGGGCGGAGATCCGCCAGCTCCAGGCGGCCCTCGGGCCAGCGGGCCTTCCACGGCTTCACCACCGCGCCCTGGGCCTCCAGCCAGCGCCAGGGGCTGGCGTTGGACTCGTGCTCGAGCTCCGAAATGATGACCTCGTCCCCGGGCTGGAAGATGCGGGAGAAGGCGCGCGAGAGCTGGAAGGTGAGGGCGGTGGCGCTGGTGCCGAGCATCACCTCCTCGGGCAGACAGTTGAGGAACTCGGCGGTGGCGGCGCGAGCCTGGGCCTTCACCTCGGTGGCGCGCACGGAGGCCGGGTAGGGCTGGCCCACGTTGCAGCTCCCCTGGGTGAGGAACCGCGTCATGGCGTCGATGGTGTGCGAGGGCACCTGGGCCCCGGCGGCGTTGTCGAGGTAGGCGAAACCCGACCGCAAGGCGGGGAAGTGCTCGGCGAAGGGGGAAGTCATGGGGCGCGCAGCATAGCCGCACGCGGGCCCTCAGTGCATCGCCGCGCCGGACTCGTCGAGGTTCACCTTCTCGTTCTCGCCGGGGCGGTACGTCTCGCCGGTGAGCACGCCCTTCACGAAGCCCACGAGCTGCACCATGCGCTTGTTCGGCGTGTCCCAGAACTCGGCCTTGTTCACCGTCACGCACAGCAGCGCGAGCTCGGGATCATCCAGCCCCTCCGGGAACCAGGCCTTCAGCGTGGGATTCCACAGCTCGCGCGCCTTCTCCTTGTCGCGCACCAGCCGGGCCACGCCGCTCACGGACACGTACCGGTCCTTCGCCGTGTCCGAGTAGGACAGGCTCACGTGGCTGTCCCGCTCCACCTCGTCCACCTTGGGCGAGTGCTCCCGGGTGAAGAACCACAGCTGCCCGTCGAAGTCCCGGTCATGTGTCCACATGGGCCGGCTGCGCAGCGTCCCGTCCTCCTCCACCGTCGTCATCATCGCGACCTTGATGCCGTGGATGAGCTCGCCCAGGTGCACCACCGGGTCCTTCTTGTCCGTCTTCTTCGTGGCCATTCCTGCCTCCCGTGTGCTCACGGTAAGCAGGGACGGAGGGCCTGACAGGAGCGCCTGGTCCGCCCTCCTGGCCTCACGGCAGGGGAGCCCGCGGGGCGGGTTGCTCCTCAAGCGCACCATGCGTATGCCCCGCATCGCGTGTTGCCTCCCAGGCAACATCCCCGCCTGTTGCCTCCCAGACAACATCCACAAGACATCCATGGCCCGTGCAGGGGGGGGATTTGGACTGCGAGAGTAGGGATCTTCACGCGTGCGAGCGTTTCCCGCTGTTTGGGATACGTAGCGTATTGAATGCTTGGTTTTTCTCGTGTGGTCCCGCTTCTCCCCTCTCCGCGTCGCTGTGCAGCGGGGCATGTGCCATGTAGGCTGTCTTTCTGTTCTTCGCGGCCTTGGCCGCTGTTTCCGGACAGGGGGCCTGTATGACTGGCATTCTGGGAATGGAGGGCCTGTCCACGGCGCAGGTGCAGGAAGAGCTGCGACGCGGTGGACGATTCGTCGTGTTCGAGTACTGCGTCTCCTTCTTCGTCACCACCATGAGGCGCTCCTCGGACGTGTACTTCGTCCGGGCCGGACAGGGCACGTTCGGCTTGAGCCTCGGCTACACGCTGCTGTCGCTGTTCCTCGGCTGGTGGGGCATTCCGTGGGGCTTCATCTACACGCCGCTGTGCCTCTCCACCAACCTGCACGGGGGCAAGGACGTGACGGAGCTGGTGGTGGCCTCGCTGCTGGCGCCCCGCTACGACCCGCGCCTGCAGTACTAGCGGCTGGCGCTCACTGCACGGCCTCCCACGAGAAGTGGGACATGAACACGGAGCGCCGGCCGAGGTGGTACGTGAGCGCGAAGTCCGCGTAGTCGTACGCGCCCGCCCTCGGCAGCTGGAAGCTCCGGCCCGCGGACAGCTGCGCGCACGAGGCCACCAGGGCCATGTGCGTGAAGGCCTGCGGGAAGTTGCCCATGGCCTCGCCCGTGCCCGGCACCGCCTCCTCGGCGTAGAGGCCCACGTCGTTGGCCAGGCTCAGCAGGTAGCGCAGCAGCTCCTCCGCCTCCTGCGTCCGGCCCGAGTGCACCAGCACGTCATGCAGCCAGAAGGAGCACAGCAGGAAGGTGCCCTCGCCGCCGCTCAGCCCGTCCGGTGAGTGGTAGCGGTAGAGCAGCCCGCCCCGCTCCAGCCGCTGGCGCACCACCTCCACCGTGCGGCTCACCAGCGGGTGGGCCGACGGGAGGAAGCCCAGCGCCGGCAGCTGCAGCACCGACGCATCCGGCACCTGTGAGCCCACCGACTGGGGGAACCACCCCTGGCGCGCGCCCTCCTTCAGCAGGTACTCGCGCACGGCCGCGCGCTCGCGCACCCAGCGCCCCACCGGAGCCGGTAGCCGCCGCGAGCGGGCGATGCGGATGGCCCGGTCCAACGCCACCCAGCACAAGAGCTTCGAGTGGATGAAGTGCCGGGGCTCGTCGCGCACCTCCCAGAGGCCCTGGTCCGGCTGGCGCCAGCGCTCGCACACGTTGTCCACCAGCCCGCGCAGGAACTCCCAGTTGCGCTGCGGCATGCTCCGGCCCATCTTCGAGAAGAGCCACGCGCCCTCCAGCATCTCCCCGAAGACGTCGAGCTGCAGCTGCTTCACCGCCCCGTTGCCGGCGCGCACGGGCCTCGAGCCCCGGTGGCCCGCCAGGTGCGCCAGCTCCACCTCGGGCAGCAGCCGGTGGCCGCGGATGCTGTACATGATTTGAACGTCCTCGGCCCGGCCCGCGCTGGTGCGCGCCAGCCAGTGCTCGAAGGCGAGCGTCTCCTCCTGGTAGCCCAGCAGCATCAGCGAGATGAGCGTGAGCGTGGTGTCCCGCAGCCAGGTGTAGCGGTAGTCCCAGTTGCGCACGCCGCCCGGCTCCTCGGGCAGGGAGGTGGTGGGGGCCGCGACGATGGCGCCCGAGGGCGCGTACGTGAGCGCCTTGAGCACCAGCGCCGAGCGCCGCACCGCGTGCGAGTACTCGCCCTCGTAGGCGCAGTGGGAAATCCACTCGCGCCAGAAGGCCACCGTCTGCTCCAGCCGGCGGCGCATGGCCGCCAGGTCCGGCATCTCCGCCGGGCCGCGCTCGACGAGCGAGGGCGTCCAGGCCGTCTCCACCCAGGCCTCGTCCCCGGCCCGCATGGGCCAGTGCGCGCGCACGGCATTCTCGTGGGCCACCAGCGGACGCGTGGCCGTCACCCAGAGCGCGTCCGCGCCGCCCACCAGCTCCGCCGTCTGGGGCGAGGTGAGGCGGATGCGTGGCACGAAGGCGCCGTACTCGAAGCGCGGCGCCACCACCACGCGGGCCCGCACCTCGCCGCCGATGCAGCGCAGCCGCCGCAGCAGCGCATGCCGCGTCCCCGCGCGGGGGCTGTGGGACATGCCGGTGCGCACGGGCATGCAGTCCGTCACCTCCAGCACCCCGCCCGGCGTGGTGAAGGTGGTGACGAGCACGTTGGTGTCGTCGATGTAGCGGCGGGTGGACTGGCAGGGGCCCTCGGGGCTCACCCGGAAGGAGCCGCCCCGGCCCACGTCCAGGAGGCGGCAGAAGACGGCGGGCGAGTCGAACCGGGGGAAGCAGGCCCAGTCGATGGAGCCATCCCGGCCCACCAGGGCGGCGGAGTGGCAGTCCCCCAGCAACGCGTAGTCGTCGATCCGCTGCCGCATTCCGTCTCCCGGGGGCCGCTCCAGGATGAGCGGCCTCCCTCGTCATTGAGTACGGTGCGCAGCCGTTGCAACCGGGACCGGAGCGCGATCGCCCCCCGGTGTGCCCCGGCCCCAGGCGGGGGAGCGGGCGCCATGCCCTCCCCCTCCCCCTGGGGGCGGGACTCCCTCAGTCGAGCGGCACCCGGAGCAGCACGGAGCCGTCGAACAGGTCCACGTAGACGAGCTCCCGCACGGGCACGCCGGTGCTGTCGGCCCACGTCACGGACACCTCGTAGGCGGGCACCTCGTCGGCGACGATCGCGGGGCGGACCCCGTGCGGACGGACGTAGGAGATGCCGAGCACCTCATCCGTGGTGATGACGCCGGAGATGGCGGCGGCCGCCGCGGCGCGCGCCTCGACCGGGCTCAGCCGCTGCCTGGCGAGCGGCGCCCCGATGGCGGCCGGGTTCATCTCGTGGGAGGACAGCTCCTCCTGGGGACCGCAGGCGACGACGGCGAGCGACAGACCAGCAGCGGCCAGAGCGCGGAACAGCGATTGCGAGCTCATGCGTGTTGCTCCCATTCAGGGAAGGGGGTGGAGCCTCCAGGCGGGCTCATCGTGTGAGACCTGGAGGGGGGAGGCCGTGGTGAGCACCTCCGGAGTCAGTGCCTTCGAGAAGGCGGCGGGAGGCTGCACCGAATTCCAAGAGAATTCTAGTTTTACTCGTAGTTCGATTCTAGGGTAATTTTTCGGCTTGGATGGTGACGGGTGGGGCGCCCTCAGTCATGCGCCTGGGCGAGCAGCCGGCGCGTGGCCTCGTGGAGCGGCGCGTCCAACACCTGTGCGGGCGGGCCCTGCTCGACGAGGTGGCCGTGGTCCAGCACGAGCACGGTCTCGGGTCCTCGACCCGTATCATCTCGGCACCTCCTTCAGGTGCCGGCCGAGCCGCGCCTCCACCGTGCGCGCCAGCCGCGCGAAGGGCAGGCCGAGCAGCAGGTACAGCGCGGCCACCAGCAGGCCCAGGCCCAGGTGGTCCCTCATGGCGTTGGCGAGGTTGAGATAGGTGCGGGTGAGCTCGGTGAGCGTCACCAGGGACACGAGGGAGCTGTCCTTGAGCAGCGCGATGAAGTCATTCGTCATGGGGGGCAGGGAGATGCGCACGGCCTGGGGCATGACGACGTGCCGCAGCGTCTGCCAGCGCGACAGGCCGAGCACCCGCGCCGCCTCGTGCTGGCCCGCGGGCACGCTGGCGAGCCCCGCCCGGTAGTTCTCCGCCTCGGCCGCCGCGTAGTTGAGCCCCAGCGTCAGCACGCCCGCGGTGAAGGGCTCCAGGCGCAGGCCCAGCTGCGGCAGCCCGAAGTACACCAGGGTGAGCTGCACCAGCAGCGGCGTGCCGCGCACCACCTCGATATAGGCGGTGGCCAGCCAGCGCAGCGGCAGGGGGCCGTAGACGCGGGTGAGCGCGAGCACCACGCCCGCGGCCACCGCCAGGGCCATGGACAGCAGCGACACGCCCAGCGTCATCACCGCCCCGCGGGCGAACAGCGACAGCGTGGCCGGGTAGCGCTCCCTCACGCGCTCGAGGACGGGTGGCACCCGGCCCACCGCCGCGCGCCAGGCCTCGTACTGCTCCGGCACGCCCCGGGGGCTCGGGTCCGCGTCACCCAGCAACTGCGCCGTCTCGGCGTTCCACAGGCCCCACCGCTCGTAGATGCGCCGCAGCGTGCCGTCGCGCGCCAGCGGGCCGAGCACCGGCCGCGCGCGCACGCCCAGCTTCGCGGCGAGCGCCTCCGCCAGGTCCACCTCGAAACCGACGAGGCGGTTGGGGTCCATGGGGTCCTGGAAGACGTAGGGGGCACCGCCCTGGGCATCCGCGCCCCACAGCAGCTCGCCGCGGGCCCGCACCGCCGCGAGTCCCTGGGGCTCGGCGGGGGGCGCCTCCTGCGCGAAGGTGGGGAGACAGACGAGGACGAGGCCGAGGAGCAGGGCTCTGGTCACGAGGGGGGGCAGTCTACCCCCTCGTGCTCAGTCGTCGAAGTCGTGGTCGTCCCAGGGCGAGCGGACCACGGGGAGGCGGCGGCTCATCCTCAGCGGCGCGAGGGTGCGCGGGTCGATGCGCAGGTACTGGAGGATGCGCGCCGGGTGGCCGGGCAGTCCCCGCGTCTGGAGGCGGAGCTCCGGCAACTGGCTCAGCTCCCGGGTGAAGAGGTCCAGGGCGCAGTCCTGGAAGGAATTCACCTTGCTGAAGTCCACGAGCACCGCCTCCGTGCCGGTATACCGCCGGAGCGTCTCCAGGGCGCTCCGGGCCGCCCGGACATCGAAGGCTCCCTGGAGCTCGAGGCGGGGAGCCAGCGGTTGTGTCGTCACGTCCGCCGGGCCAGGCACTGTTTCCACCATCATGGGAAGGCCTCCTTTCATGCTCATGACTTACTGGAAGATGCGTGCCAACCGCTGCACCCGGGCGCGGCGAGTGTTGGGCGCAATTCATGCGCGGACGCACCCCGGGCCGTGCAGTCCCTGCGCCCTCCAGCCGGGGGACGCCGCTGTCTTCCCTTGGAGCCCTAACGAGCATGGGGGGCCCAGGAAGGGGGATGCACCTTCCACACCAGGGGGGTGAGCGAGCCGAGCAGGACGAACACGCCCTGCGTGCCGTGGGCGAGCAGCGCGACGGACATGGCCCGGGCCGGGGTGGTGCCGAAGGCCCCGGCCGAGAGCGCGAAGGCACCCTCGCGCACGCCGAACTCTCCGGGCACCAGGGCGCCCACCACCAGGGACACCAGGTGGAGCCCCTCGGCGAGGAGCGCCTCCACCGTGGTGGTGTCGATGCCCACGGCCAGGGCCAGGGTGCCGTACTGCACGGCCTGCAGCGTCCGGCCGAGGAGCGAGGCCACGAGGGGCCCGAGGGGCGGCAGCGCGCGGCCGTGCATCCCCGCGTGCATGCCCAGGCCCACGAGCAGCAGCCCCAGCGCGTGCACGCCGAGCACGAGCGTCAGCCACGAGGCCCCCGTGCGCAGGTACGCCGCGAAGGTACAGGCGAGGCAGAGGAGGCCTCCGGCCACCAGCGAGGCCGCCTGCGAGGTGGCCGCCGCCGCCAGGGCCGTGGCCCCGCCCGTGTATGGGCTGAGCAGCGCCGCCTTCGCCGCCTCGCCCGAGGCGCGTCCCGCGGGCGCCACACTGGCCACCGCCGTGCCGATGAGCTGCGCGCGGAGCAGGCAGCGCCAGGGCACCTCCCGCGCCCGGCCGCCGTACGCCGCCCGCGTGGCCACCGCGTCCAGGGACAGGCGCGCCACCTCCAGCAGCAGCACCAGGGGCAGCCACGGCGCCGCATGCGCCATCAATCGTCCCAGCTCCTCGGCGCCCGCGCGCTGCACGAGCACCGCGAGCAGGGCCACGCCCAACACGGCGCACACCGGGTGCAGCACCGCCAACACCCGCGCTGCCTGGGGCATGGCCAGCGCACCGAGGCTCCATTCCTGTCGCTCGCCCCCCAGCATGCGCCCCTCCCTCCGCCCCACGCGCAGCGGATGTCCGTAAAGGTGCGCAGTGCCCGGCTTCTTGGCGAGAGCCTCGGCGGACGCGCTCCGTTGGCCGGTGTTGGCGTTGGCGGGTGGACAGGGCATCTGGACGGGAGTCGGAGGCGGAGGAGGGGCCCCACGTGGGGAGGGAACGTGATAGGGGGCAGCGCCCTGCCCGCGGGACGTGCCCCGGGATGGAAGTGCGGGCCGCACCTGGCCCGAGGAGATGGACGGCGATGCTGCATACGGCGATGAACGAGTGGGCCCTGAAGGCGATCCAGCTGGAGACGGCGCTGATGGCGCTGGACGAGGTGGGGCTGCCGGGGAACATGAAGGGGCTGCAGGAGAAGGCCGAGGAGGCCATGCGGGCGCTGGTGCGCGGCTGGCTGGCGCAGAAGCCCAAGGCGGACGAGCGCAAGTGGAAGGTGACGCCGGCGCAGGAGGGGGGCACGCCCAAGGACGAGGAGCTCGCCGACGTGGTGTCGCACCTGAAGGAGGATGGCGTGGAGTGGAGCGTCTACCTGGCCACCAGCGACAAGGGCGAGACGGTGGAGACGCTCGTGGCGGAAGACAGGGCGTGGATGGCGGCGGGCGGCGAGTACTACGCGGGCCAGTGGGACGAGGACACGCAGCAGCTCGAGGTGGGCCGTGACGACGAGGAGGGCGAGCTGGGCACCGGCCTCGTCTTCACGCTCCAGGGCGAGCTCGTGTACGAGCCGCAGATCGAAGAAGCCTGAGCGCGGCTACGGGCCGAGGTATTGCACCCTGCGGGCCCGGGTCTTCTCGTCGGGCAGGCGCCCGGAGCCCGCGCGCAGGTTGTCCTCGAGGTGGCGGGGGTTGCGGGTGGCGGGGCCCGTGGCCCATCGAATGGTGCGCGTCAGCATGGGGGATGAAGGGAGCAGGTGACAGGTGTGCGGGGTGCCGGTGTTTCAGTCGCCGATGGCTGTGATTTCCAGGAAGGGTCAGGCGATGAAGCTCCAGGTCTCGGTGTGCGCGGGAGTCATGGCGGGCTGGCAGCCGTACCGCCACTTCGCGATCTTCGGAGGACTGACGGCGAACACGCTCGTGTCCTTCGTGGATGAAGAGGTGCGGGGCGTGGACCGCTTCAAGCTGGGCGCGGTCTACGACTCGGAGCGGGTGCGAGTCCAGACGTGGCCGGGCCTGATCGCGGGCCTGCAGATCTGAGCCAATCTCCCCTCTCCCTCCGGGAGAGGGACGGGGTGAGGGTATCCGTCCCCGTGCTCCCCACCGTGAGGAAGGAAGCGAGCCCCGGGTTGGATCTCCGCCCCTCGGCCGTGCCTCTGTGGAGGGGGTTCCCACCGGAGAAACCGTCCCCAGGTTCCAGATGCGTGCCCGGCACGGGACGATCAGTTGATGTCCGGTGCGGGACGGGGTGGGTACCGGATGGTGGGTGTGGGGCAGGCGAGCCCGTGCCGGACGCGCTCCTCTTCGAGAGCCCAGAACGAGAACCCAGAGAACGAGAGCCCCGGGTGGGAAGGTCCCATGCGAGCGATGGTGCTGCATGCGCCGGGAGAGCCGTTGCGGCTGGAGGATCGGCCCATCCCGGAGCCGGGTCCCGAGCAGCTGCTGCTGAAGGTGCACGCGTGCGCGGTGTGCCGGACGGACCTGCACGTGACGGACGGGGAGCTGACGAGGCCGAAGCTGCCGCTGGTGTTGGGGCATGAGATCATCGGCACGGTGGTGAAGGCGGGCGAGCGTGCGGGCATCTTCGCGCCGGGGACGCGGGTGGGGGTGCCGTGGCTGGGGTGGAGTGACGGCACGTGCCGCTACTGCCTCACGGGCCGGGAGAACCTCTGCGACAACGCGCGCTTCACGGGCTATCAGATCGACGGCGGTTACGCGGAGTACACCGTGGCGGACCACCGTTTCTGTTTCCCGATTCCACCGGGTTACCCACCGTTGCAGGCGGCGCCGCTGATGTGCGCGGGACTCATCGGCTACCGCTGCCTGCGGATGGCGGGGGACGCCGGGCGGCTGGGCCTGTACGGCTTCGGCGCGGCGGCGCACGTGCTCATCCAGGTGGCGAGGTACCAGGGGAGGCGGGTGTTCGGCTTCACGAGGCCGGGAGACGTGGCCGCGCAGGACTTCGCGCTGCGGCTGGGGGCCGAGTGGGCGGGGGACTCGGACGTGCTGCCGCCCGAGCCACTGGACGCGGCCATCCTCTTCGCGCCGGTGGGGAGCCTGGTGCCGGTGGCGCTGGCGGCGGTGGTGAAGGGAGGCACGGTGGTGTGCGGGGGCATCCACATGAGCGACATCCCCGCGTTTCCCTACTCCCTGCTGTGGGGCGAGCGCACCGTGCGCTCGGTGGCGAACCTCACGCGGCAGGACGGGTTGGACTTCCTCGCGCTGGCCCCGCGGGTGCCGGTGCACACGGAGGTACAGCCCTTCCCGCTGGAGGCCGCCAACGAGGCGCTGGCGGCACTGCGGGAAGGGCGCGTGCGAGGCGCGGCGGTGCTGGAGCTGGGGTCAGAAGGCGCTGCCGTTGACGCGCAGGCCCGGTGACGCGCTCCGGGTGGAGAGGCTCGTGTGGAGCACGAAGCCGCCGGTGGGGCTCGCATCGGGGTTGCGGTTCATGGACACGCCGTCCTGGCTGGCCAGGCTGCTCGTGTAGCTGAACGAGTCGATGCTCGTCTTCGCGGCGTTCCTCACCGTCACGGTGTCGCTGCTGTTGTTGAGGCTGAGCGCGCCGCTGGAGGCGGCCACGGCGTTGGGAGTCCCCGAGGGAATCGCGGTGGCCCCGCCGAACACCACGATGGCCTTGCCCGCGCCGAGCACCGTGCCCGCGGCGAAGGTGTGCCGCACGGAGGTGGCATCCGAGATGGTCCACCCGCTGATGTCGATGGACGCGCTGCCCACGTTCACCAGCTCCACGAACTCCCCGTCGGTGTCGCTGCCGGGCTCGTTGGCGAGCATCTCGTTGAGGATGACCCTGGCGGGCGTGGCGACGGCGGTGATGGTGAAGGTGCCATCGCTCATGTCCGAGGCGGAGCCGAAGGCATCCGTGACGCGCACCCGGGCCGCCGTGCTGGACGAGTTGGGCACCGTCCACGAGTAGCTGCCGGTGGACGCGGCCACGCTGCTGGCGATGACCTGCCAGGAGCCGCCGTTGTCGAGCGTGTACTCGAGCTTCACGTTGGAGATGTCCTGGGACGTCCAGGTGATGGCCCTGGCGCCGCCGCCGGCCAGGCTCTCGCCGCCGTTGGGGCCGGTGACGGTGATGCCGGGCGCGGGCGTGCGCGTGGAGGCGCTGGCCGGCGAGGACTCGTTGCCCGCCGCGTCCACGGCCGTCACCTGGTACCCGTAGGTGACGCCGGCCGTCAGGCCCAGGTCCGCGAAGCCGGTGGTGGTGGACGTCCCGGCCAGCGCGTAGGCGCCGCCGTTGGTGCTCCGGTACACCCGGTAGCCCGTCACGCCCACGTCGTCGGTGGAGCGATTCCACGACAGGGAGATCTCCGTGGAGGACGTGGCGCTGGCCACCAGCGCGCCCGGCACGGAGGGAGGCCGGGTGTCCGGACCCACGCCCTTGGAGGCATAGGAGACGCTGCGCGTGCCCTGCGTCACCGTGAAGGTGTCACCCGTGGAGGAGCTCAGCTGGATGTGGCCCAGCACCCTGTTGGTGGCCGGGTCCTCCGTCTGCCAGATGGCCGAGCCGTGCGCCGTCAGCCGATCCAAGCACTCGGCGGTGGGGTGGCCGTAGGTGTTGTCGCGGCCCACGGAGATGAAGGACACGGTGGGGTTGGTCACGTCCAGGAGCGGGTTGCCGGACGAGTTGCGCGAGCCGTGGTGGTGCACCTTGTACAGCTCGAGCTCGCCCACGTCGGAGAGGAGGGTGGACTCGACGTCCGGGGTGCTGGTGAGGTCTCCGCCCACCAGCCCGTCGAAGGCGCCGTAGGAGATCTTCACCGTGACGGATTTGGTGTTCTCGTCCGTGCTGGAGACGCCGTTGCCGTTGGCGGCGACCACGGTGAGCGTCACCTCGCCGCACAGCGAGAAGCTCTGCCCGCGGTACACGGTGTTGCGCCGGCCGCTGAAGTGGCTGGCGTAGGCGTCATAGGCGCTCGAGTTGTAGGTGCCGCCGTGGTCGTACACCGCGTCGATGGAGACGGCGTCGGTGCCCACGTCCACCTCGTCGATGCCGCCCATGTGGTCCGCGTGCATGTGCGAGACGAAGGCCATGTCGATGTTCGTCACCCCCAGCGACTTGAGGTAGGCCTTGATGGTGGGGCCCGAGCCGGTGGGGCCACCGTCGAAGAGCGCCACGCACCCGCCGGGCGCGATGAGCACCGCCGAGTCGCCCTGGCCGATGTCCAGGGTGGTGAAGCGCAGGCCCTGGGACCAGGCGAGCGTGGGCAACAGCGTGAGCAACAGCAGGGGACGCAACAGGGACCACGGGCGGGTGAGCATGGGCTCGCCTCCAGGGGTGAAGGGCTTCCCCCGTGGCTAACTCATTCCCTGAGAATTCAGCAAGACGGTAGGATTCGATATTTCCAGAATTCCCACCGTACCGGGCGAGGGAGCGGGCGCTGCCGGGAGGGCCGTTCCCTCGCTGGGGGCGTGAAGGTGGGATGCGCAGGCTTGTCCCCGGGAGACCTTCATGCTCACACCCGAGCAGGTGATGGTGCCCTGACGGGGGCGGTTACTGCTGGGGCTCCTCGTCCTTGCGGGCGGGGGCCTCGGTGCGGGGAGAGAGCCGCGCCACCTGCTGCTGGCTCTCGGACCAGGAGTCCTCCGCGTCGTGGGCATGCACCTCGGCGGCGGCCTCATCGTCCTGCTTGCTCGCCCAGGTGGTGTGGCCTCCGGCGTAACCCTCGAGCGGGCGCGGGCCCCGCTTCGACTCCACCTCCAGGTCCTTCGCCTCCAGCTCGCGCAACCGCTCCCGCTCCTGCTCACGCTCGCGCTGGTGCATCTTCTCCAGGGGATCGTTCGCCATTGGACTCTCCTTTGCCCGAAGGTGCGAACGGTGCCGGGCGGCGTCAGCGGGCCAGGGCGGGAGGAGGGAGCCTCGTGTGTCCGGCCGCCGGGCGGGGAGACAGGAGCCTTGCGAGGGGGGGGCTTCCCCCGGAAGCTGCGCGCCATGAAGACAGTCCACCGCTCGTGTGTCGTGTTGCTGCTGTGGGGCGTGCTCCTCGCTGGATGCGGTGCCGCGCGGGTCATCGTGCCTCCGCCCACGGGGGAGGAGGTGACGATTCTCGTCCCCGGCTACCGGGGCAGCTTCCTCGTCACCGAGGGCCCCGAGCCCGAGCGGGCCTGGCTCACGGTGGGACAGGCGCTGTCGCGAGGGGAGCGCACGCTGGCGTTGCCGTTTCCGGGCCAGCGCCCGGTGCCGAGCCATGGGCCGCTGCGGCCGGATGGGCCGATGACGCAGCTGTCGGCGTTCTTCGTGTCGGTGGATGCGTACCGCTCGTTCATGGAGTTCGGCAGGGACCATCTGCCGGGGTTCGTGCCGTTCTCGTACGACTGGAGGAAGGACATCCGGGAGAGCGCGGGGGCGCTGTGCGAGCGCATCGAGCAACTGGTGGCGGAAGGGGGAGGGAAGCGGAAGGTGAACATCGTGGCGCACAGCATGGGCGGGCTGGTGACGATGCACTGCCTGCTGCACGGGGGAGCGCGGACGGGTGAGCGCCCGTGGGTGGGGGCCGAGCACGTGAAGCGGGTGGTCATCCTCGGCACGCCGTTCACGGGAGGCCCGGGGCTCTTCGATGACCTGCAGGTGGGCACGGAGACGCTGCGCAACCGGGCCCTGCTGGCGCCCGAGGCGCTGTTCACCTTCGCGTCCGCGTTCCAATTGCTGTCCACGCGCAGCGACTTCTTCGTGGACGCGGAGGGGAGGCCCGTCGAGTTGGATGCCTTTGATGCAGCGGTCTGGTGGAAGGAGGGCTGGGGGCCCTTCGCGGACGCGGCGCTGCGGGAGGACGAGGCATACCGGGCGCAGCTGGTGCGGATGCTGGAGGCGCACCGGGAACTGCACGAGGCACTCGGGCCGAAGCCGGGGCTGCCGGCGGCTCCATTCGAGACGCTGGTGGTGGTGGGGACGGGGAGGCCGACGGTGAGCGGGATGCGGTGGGTGGATGGGAAGCTGGACGTGGAGCACCCGGCGCGAGCGGATGGAGATGGCTCGGTGCTGTCCGCGCGAGCGGTGCCGGTGCTGCCCATGACGTATCAGCGCGTGGACAGCGCCGCCGAGCACGTGGCGCTCACGTCCGATCGCGAGGTGCTCCACGCCGTGGAGCGCTTCCTGCGGGGCGAGACGGTGGGAACGGTCCACCAGCCGTGAGGTGGTGGCTCAGGAGCGGTGGCGCTCTGCGGAGCGGTAGAGCTGGGTGAGAGAAGAGTCGAGGAGGGACTGGCGCGAGCGCATGGAGCGCCAGGCGCGGACGAAGGGCAGCCAGACGCGGTGGCCCACGCGGACCTGGGTTTCCTCGAGCTTCTGGCGCGCAATCCACTCACTCGTCCTGGAACCACTCGGCTGGGATGCCCAGCGCCGCGAGAATCCGCTCGGGTGAACTCTCTCCCTTGATAGTGCTAGCAACAGGGAATGATGGGAATGCCTGGGGCGGACGCGAGAATTCTTCAATGCCCTCGCCCCCCTTGATTACAGTTGTAGAGAACTCATCCAGCGCGGGAGATGCGGTCACCCCATATACAGTTGCATGCGGGAAGCGTTCCGACAATGTGATGTGTGCGAAATTCATGCCCCCTGCTCCTCCCGAGAGCACGAGGCCTTGCGGTGTGTCCTTGAAGTGATAGTGCCCCGCGGGAAGTGGTTCGCCATGGTCTTCTTCCAACGCGCGTCGTGCCTCCTCTGTTGTGACTCCCTCTATCAGTGCGACCGTTCGCAGCGGAGTTCTCGCAGGGTCCTCGGAAGTCGTAGCGCCTCCAGGAAGAGGGCATCCGAGAGACTTCGCAAGGGCTTCTGGGCTCACCTCTTCGACCTCTTCCACTCCCTTCCGAAATGAGAAGATTGTCCAAGCATCGGAAGCCTGATCGATCGAGTAAACGGGCTCATCGCATTCGAGCGAAATTTCCTCGGCGAGTTGCGTTTCGACGCCTACGTCCATGAGATTGAATCCCACGATGGCGTGGTAGGGGCCGCTGCCCTGGATGAGCTCGAAGGACGGTTCTGTCCCGTCAGCTTCGTCCTCGTCCAGCATCAACGCGATACGGACACGGCTCGCAAGCCGCGTCGGCTCGCCGGGAGTCAGGACCGCCCAGAGAGGAATGCGGCTCATGGTTTGCCTCCGGACAAGTCCTCTGGCAGCCGGAGTGCCGCGCGCCATTGTTTTGTCTTCTCTAGAATTTGAGCCTCATTTATCTCGATGTGCGGAACTCCTGGTGCCTTCTCCTTTAGGAAATTGTTCAACTTGACCTTCGTCGGCCCGCTCAGTGTGTCTGTGCTGACCAGGAACGGCGTCCCTCGTGGGGCGTTCGCCGCGTCGGTGAGTTGGTCGAGAAGGCGCTGGAGTTGATCGATCAGCACTTGCTGCCCTTTGTTGAGGGTCTTGGCGCGCTGCTTGGCCGTCCATGCGTCGAGCGCCGTACGCCACTTGTTGTCGCTCCATCCTTTGACTTCTACCCCGTGTTGAAGTCTCAAGCCGTCTATCGAAGTCAACTCGCGATCAATGATGTGCCCTCCTTTCAAAGGCACCTGCCGCCCGGTCATCCGGAAGCCCGGGAAGAGTTTCTGCGCATTGCGCTCTGTCAGTAGTTCAGCTGCGATGCCTCGGAGTTGTTCACGCGCCTGCAGTTGCTTCGCCAGGTTCCCCGGTTCCGCCGCTGCCCGCTGAAACAGCCTCCAGGGCGTATTTCTGTCCCTGGCCATGGCGTTGAGATCCTCCAGGGTCAGTCCTGTCGTGCGTAGCCAGCCCAGGTCCACCCTGCCCCTGCAAGCTTTGCTTGCCAGCGTAGCCACGGCCTCGGCTTCAAGTTCCGGGTGGCTGACCAGCCACTCGGCTTCCTTCAGGAAGGCGAGCGGGTCCGCCACGCTCGAGGCCCCGGAGCGCCTCAGCACCTGCGCCAGCGCAGGCTTCGCCGTAGCGCGCGTGGCGGCGCGCAGCGATTCCACGGCGGCGAGGTACGCCTGGGCCTTGTCGGCCGGCAGCGCGGCCGCGCGCCGCGCCACCGCACCGTGGGCGAGCGCCATCTCCTGGCTCTCCGCCGCCAGTAGCTTCAACGCCTCCAGCGTCTTCTCGGCTCCCTCTGCCGCGAGCCCCGCGCCGCGAATGCCGCCGAGGGCCCGTGCGGCGGCCATTTCTCCGCGTATGGCGAAGAAGGCCTGCTTGAAGGCCTCGGCGCCGCCAGGAAGGGAAAACCGCAGTCCGTCCGGTGTCGCAACGGCCTTGCCCTCGGCGAGCATCCGCTCCAACGTTTTGGCCAGGGCCTGTATGGACTCCACGGACTCGCGCAGTCCCGCCGAGGCCCGTGCGCCAGACGGACTGAGCAGCAGCCCGCCCCGGTACGCCAGCTCGCGCCATATGCCCGAGTCGAGGAGCTTGGACATGTCTCGCCCGGCCAGTGCGAGCAGTGCCAGGTCATGCACCGCGAGGAAGGACCGTCCCTCCGCCGTCCGCGACAGCTCCGCGCGCCAGGTGTCCACCACCGCCAGCGTCGTCAGCAGGGCCGTGCGGCCCACGAACTGACGTACCGCCGTCCTCTGCGCCGCGGCGAGGGCGCTGCCTTCCGCGGCGGTCGCCGGCAAGACGGGCGGTAGCGGTGCCTTCGTCAAGGCATACAGGGCGCGGTAGAACGTGCGCATCTCGATGATGCGGATGACCGCCGCCCAGACAAGCGCTTTGTCTGGCAGGGAGGCGTGCAGGGCCAACTCCATGGCCGTCATGAGTTGGGTGCGCGGCTGTGGCCCGTGGACTTCCACGCGCACCCACTCCAGCGGGTGGAAGGCGCGGCTGCGTGTGCCCGGTTCCGTCGAGGAGCCGTAGCGGGCCTGGAAGCTGTGCTTCACCGGCTCGAAGTACAGGGCCATGCGTTGGGAGGCCCCTGCTGCCTCCTGGGGCAGCGCGGGCTCTGCTTCCAGGCTCACTCCCTCCTTGGCGTCCCACGCCTCTGACGCCACCCGCTTGGTGGGCACCAGCCCGGAGGACACGTTCACCAGGTATGCCGTCCCGCCTTCGCTCCCCAGCTCGAAGGTGGGCAGGTCGTCGAGCGAGCCGAGCACGAGTGGAAACGAGGCCAGCGCTTTCTGGGTGA